>JAFDYP010000601.1 GCA_018267355.1 Bacteroidota bacterium | reverse complement strand
GTACCAGCACCTATCAGGCTGCTGGTAGCATCAGAAGGGAAAACACCACTGGCATCAGACAGCTGTACATGGAAGGAATCTGTAAAAGAACCCACTGAGGTAAATGGCACAGAGATCGTATCACTGCTGCTCTGGCAGAAAGGTCCAAATGAAGCCGCGGCAGTAGTAATGCTCGTAGCAGTGGTCACGGTGCCATTGATGGTCAGGTTGAGCGCCTGCAGAGTACCTGTAAGTCCGGATGCATGAAAACCATAAACACGGAATAGTAGCGTACTATCTACAGGTACGTTGAAGCTCGTAGTCCATGACGCAGTGGCCGTGCTACCGCAGCTACCGGTGCCGGGAGCATCGTCAGAGCCTTTATCTATCCATGTAGCACCATGATCGGTGCTGTATGCCAGCCTGATATTGACCGGACCTGTACCGGACCTGCGCAGGCCCACGCTGAAACCTGTCACAGACAGCTTATAGCCGGAATTTGCTGCGACTTCTGCCTGTATGCCAGCCTTTCCGGTATTATACACCTGTCCTGAATCAAAAGTAGTAGAGCTGTAGCCCGTGCTGCATGGCGAGGAGGGCCGGGTCGCACCATTGACGCGCACAAGGCCGAAACCTGCGGCATTGGTCGCTACTGATGCTACGGCACCGGCAGTGTCAGTGGTATAGGAGTAGATCTGAGCGTGACTGCTGGCAATACAGCCAGTCAGGATCAGCATAAAAAGTGGTCGTAGTAATTGTTTCATTTGTTTATTCTGTTTGAGCAATGCCGCAAAATACACAAAATGGCAAGTTGTTAAAATTGAAACTAGGTGAGGCAAGCCGAAATGATGGTAAATCTGTCCTGATATTAACCCAATACTAACAATGGCGCGGGTTCTATGATGTTTTGCCATTGTATATCTGACGCATGGCATCGGATATATGGTGTATGACATCGGAGGCCAGAAAGGACTCAGTATGTATGCGCTCCACGCCGATATCCGCCGCGAGGCCATGCAGGTACATGCCTAGGCAGGCGGCTACGGCCGGTTCATAGCCCCTGGCCAGTAGCCCGGCCAGTATGCCTGTCAGCACATCTCCGCTACCTCCCTTGGCCAGTGCCGGATTGCCGGTAGAGTTGAACCATACAGATCCATCGGGCAGGACGGTAGCCGTGTGGGCTCCTTTAAGGACGATCACGAGGTTATTCTTCATAGCCAGCTTTTGAGCCGTCTCCAGCCGTGCCCAGCTGCTATCGTGCTTTTGGGTCAGGCGGTCAAACTCCTTGGGATGGGGCGTCAGGATGGTGAGCGGCGGCAGAAACTCCAGCCAGGTCTTGTGCTCTGACAGGATATTCAGCGCATCTGCATCTACTACCAGCTTGCCTGATACGGCCTGGATCACCTGCTTCACCAGCTGTGCCGTAGCAGGGTCAGTACCTATACCCGGACCGATGCCCACCGCCGTGTAGGGATTCATATCAGGCAGCGTGCTGATATGCTCCTCCTCCCGATCTATGCTGACCATAGCCTCGGGCAGGGCAGTCTGCATGATCTGATAGCCACAGGCGGGCAGGTGTACCGTGAGCAATCCCGCGCCGCAGTGCAGCGCTGCTGAGGCGGAGAGTACAGCCGCACCCATCTTGCCATAGGAGCCGGCCAGCAGCAGCGCATGTCCATAGGTGCCTTTATGAGAAAATTTTGTACGGCCTTTGAGCAGCGGCAGCAGCGTAGCTACCGAGACATAAAAGTAGGTGCAGTCACTCTCCGGTATGAAGCTGCTGTCTATGCCGATATCGAGCACCTCAAACTCACCTGTGTACGCGCCACTCTCCGGAAACATGAAGGCCAGCTTAGGCTGCTGAAAGGTGAGCGTACGCCAGGCTTTCACTACTTCATCTTTCTGCATTGTGGGCTCATCTGTGCGCAGGCCGCTCGGTACATCTATGGAGATGATGCGCCGGCCACTTGAGTTGATCAGCTTGATAGCATCTGCTATGAGCCCTTGTGCAGGTTTATTGATACCTGTGCCCAGGATCGCATCTATCACTATGCCGCCATCCGGCAGGATCATATCAGCAGCCGATCCTACGTAGGTAATTGCAGCCTTACCTTGAGCCGAGAGCCGTGCCAGATTGGCAGCGAAATCATCACTGGCAGCAGGTGTGTAGTCCAGTATGTATACCTGCACTTTGTATCCTCTGTCTGCCAGCAGGCGCGCTACCGCCAGGCCGTCTCCACCATTGTTGCCTTTGCCACATACGATCGCAGCTTGTGATACTCCCGGTGCGAGCCGCGGTATGGCCTGCACACAGGCAGCTGCGGCGCGCTCCATCAGATCCAGTGATGGGATACGTTCGTGAGATATGGTGTACTGATCAGCCTCTCGTATCTGCGGTGCTGAGAGAATTTTCATGAGCTGTATTTGTACGCAAATTAATCAATTTGCGTATGCCGCCAGAGTATGGCGTGTGTGTTATTTCTGCGCCAGGGGCCCATTGAGTTTGAGCCAGGCCAGCAAAGCTACCAGTATGATCAGTCCGCAGATCATGGTCATCTCTTTTATTGTTATCAGAGAGCTTTTAGTCAAATAGCCAGAGAGTTAAAGTAGCTTGCTTGTATATAGCTATACGCAGGCAAAGGGGAGGAGGTTCGGTTTTAGGTGGTTTTTTGTCATGTGTATTGTGTGTTGATTGATTTTAATATTTTAGAGTAGGGTGATTCGGCACAGAAATGTGATCCGTGCGTATATCACCTATACATTATTGCAAAGGGAATGAAAAGAGTGGCTGGATATATCAGCAGGTTGCTTGATTACTTTCTGGGTCTGGGTGTCGACCCATCGGAACCGGATATTTCGCGCAGGGCTTACATCCAGTATTTCAACTTTGACCTGATGGGCTATATGGGTTTTGCCGTACTGACGGTACCTGTGGTCATGTTTCTGCCGGGCGATGTGCGTACAGTGCTGCAAGTATCGGCAGCCATATATGTGGCAGTGATATCCCTTTGTTTCTATCTCAATAGCAAGGGCCACCACATTGTATCCTCCTTTATTATACATATAGGTCTGCTGCTGGTGGTGGCCTATACAGATATCTACTTTGGATCGGAGTCGCATCTGCATTTCTTTCTCATCACGGTTTGTGTCACGCCGCTCTTTTTCCTGAGGGATAGGAAGTGGCTGGCATATCTGATGATGGCTATGGGCTTTGGGCTGTTTCTGATACTGGCAGAAAAGCTGATAGACCTTCCTGCTCCTGTCAATCAGTCTCCGGAGGTCATTAAGTTCTTTCATCATCTGATCAATATCACGCTGATACCGCTCACTACGCTGCGCTTCATCTACATTTTTATGATCAATGACCGCTACCTGTCAGAGATCAATGAGCAGCGGCAGTTTCTGCGCAAGGTGATAGACCTCAATCCGAGTTTCATCTTTGCAAAAGACAGGAAGGGCTACTTTACCCTGGCCAATAATGCAGTGGCAAGGGCATACGGTACTACACCCGATACACTGGTAGGTAAAACAGATGCAGACTACAATTCAAACCAGGAAGAAGTGATCCAGTTTCGCCTGGAT
>JAFDYP010000600.1 GCA_018267355.1 Bacteroidota bacterium | reverse complement strand
GTAAATAAGGGTGCTTTTAAACTTGCTCGAGCTGCGGGTGTCTTATATGCCGAGCGGGGTTCAATAAAGTCCGTGTTTCGATTTACAACTAGTTCGTTAGAACTCGCTTACAACATCAAGAACACAATTGATGCTTACGAAAAACTAAAATTGCTCCTTTGGCACTCTACGAACAACTTTTATACACCTGATCCCAATGATGTACTCTGTGAGATAGTTATAAATAACGTAAGCAGGGAAATGGCGACTATTCAGCTAAGTTTTGACGGCATTAAATGGGCATCGCTGACGATAGATAGTGGTGAAAGTAAAAAAATAAGTCGCTACTTACCTCCAAAGGAAAACTATTTACTTGCTAAAGGCCTCAATTGCAATTATCAGATATATGCTAACCAATCATACAAGATTTATTATTCTAATAATCTATTCTACTTAATGAAATAATATGAAGCCGAAGTACATTTTATACATCTGTCTATTCTTTGCAGGGCTCATAATTCTCAAAGGTATATTAATGGGCGTGTACTTGGGATTAGAGCGAAAACAACTAAGACAAGACACAGGCATAGAAGTAACTGACAACGGGAAAGTTCCTTTGGAGCCTACCCCGCCTCAAAGACCTCAGTCAGCAAATGATAGTAACTATAATAGGCAAAATACTAGTTCTAACAATTAGTAATAATGGTCGTCTCTTTTCTCAGAGGAATCACTATGAACGCTTTGTGCTAGTTGGCTAATTGCCAACCGTTATCGTACTTAACAAACATAGCATGTCTTGTTTGGAGATCGGGCATCGGAGCGTTCGTAATGGTAAACACGAAGGGGCTGATATTTATGTTCTCCAGCGCATATTCCACATCAGCGGTAGTGGGATTAACTTCCCGCATTCGGACAATCTTTCCCGCGTGTACATCACAAAGCTTGATGCAATACTGCGATGCATTTTCGCTTAGACACCATTTGCGCCCCTCAGGCGTAAGGTCAAAAGCGAGAACGGAATCGCTTGTCTCCGTATAGCCATCGGAATACTGGATGAAGTCATGGCGTATCGTAAGCAATCCCTTAACTTGGCTCATGTAGACAGTATTTTCCAATGCCCACGGCATTTTATAGGTTCTGACCGTCGCTGGCGAAGGCGGGTCGTCTCCTTGCGATGGCCGTCCTTGCACGGTCATAGTCTTAAAGGTCTTAGGCAAATAGTATTTGGCGGAGAGCTCTGGAAATTGCTTCTTCTGCAATTCTTCCAATGCCTTTCCTCGGGAGAGCTTGCCACTGCACGAAGCAAGGGAAAGAGCTGCCAGCACTATAAGACAAGTGCTGGCTATACGTACTGTTCGTTTCATAGCCATTAAAGCAGTTGGGTTATACAATGTGCCGCATTCATAATCTTCTTTTGGTTCTTTTCGGATACTTCTTTCTGTACCGCGCCTTGCGCATGCGACATGCTGAAACCTGTAATGCCGGTAGATGCTAACTGCTTCAACTGCTCTTTGGTAATGAGATACTGAGGCATGAACGTGCTTTCGTTCACGTTGCCCGATCCCATGCGCACTCTTCCTTTATAAGCTTGCAGGGCTTTGAGGTGCATCGTAGAGCCGTCAGAGAGGGTGAGTGAGAGATCGGCATTGGCCTCACATTCCATAGGCTGTGGGCTTGCTTCCACGTATCCCAGGGCGACTACTGCGGTATCCTCCTCGATGCCGAAAAGAATATCTGCGCGTTGGGTGAGTTGCGAGAAAAGCGGAGACTTGCTTACAGCCGACGGCTTGCCGTTCTTGGTTGTGTTTTTGAGGTACTCACACTTCTGGGCAAATGCGGCGATAGTAAAGATGGAACAAACTAGGAGACAAAGGAGCTTTTTCATGTTGGTGGGGTTTGTATGTATGCCTACTCTATATCAGCTTTTCGGCAAACGCTGTCCAGCAAAGCTATAAAAGAAAATGAAAACGTAACCGCATGCGATTACATTAATTTATGGTTACTGACTGTCCTTTGCCGTAAGAGAGGGGAATGGTTAAAGAGGCTTTGTTAAAAAAGTTTGGGCAACGGCTGATAAAATTACGTGAGGAACGGGGTCTAAGTCAGTCTGATTTGGCGCGTCTGTCTGGAAAAGACAGGCAGAATATTTATCGCATAGAAAAGGGATTGCTCAATCCAACACTGTTTCAGTTGACAGAATTGGCAGAGGCATTAAAAATATCGGTTACCGAATTAGTGAATATAGAATAGCCTATTCTTCTGAACGCCTCAAGATTGAAATTAACCAATTCTTTTCGGGCTTTATATCATCGCTAACGATATGCTCGATAACTTTTTGTGTCGCTTCTTGTAATTCTCTGTACTTCGCTGACAACGTACTATTCCACTCATCAAAATCGCTGGCCACATTCAGGTTTTGAAGTTGAATATTTGTATAAAATTGAGTTGCGTTCTTCATTTGCACCAATAAATAGTGTGCTAAAGGAATCCGTGTAGCAAATGGCATTAGACCTTGCTTTATGACTATTACAAAATGCTCATGATAGAATTTTATATCGGAATGCTCATCATTCTCTTCGTGAAAAGTAATGATTGAATCATTAAGAAAATTCCAAAAAGCATGTTCATTTTGGACTTCTTGATTTATTAAAGCTCCTGCTGTTTCGTCCATCGCCTTTTCGATCATTCTTTTATACTGGACCTTCCTTTCATAATCGAATTGAATTGATCGTTGCAAACTTTCCTTGATCATTGAGATGTTTGCCTCAAAATAATCCAAAAGCAGAATAATAGTTCTGTAATCATCAATAACTGTTGGGCTGTTACCAAACTCCGCAATGAAAGAATGGTAGTATTCTTCTTGGTTCACCTTATGCACAACCCTTGTTAAATCAAATAGGGGAACAGCATTTAGCAAAGGTAGATCAGTTGGATTCTCACGTACCGTTTCTGCAAAAGTTTTAAGAGCTGCTATCTGAGTATTAAGTCCGGTGTTAATATTCCGAATCAGAGATTGAAAGTATTTCACCTTGTCTTTCTGAAATTTCCTTTCCTTATATTCTTCCTTCTTCTTATCGTAGCTAATGGTTTTATAAAAAACATATATAGATGCGCCAGAACCAATGAAGGCTCCTAAAATTGTATTAAAAAGCGTAAACAGCCACCCACTATCAGGCTGGCCATAAAAATTTCCAAATTGGAA
The DNA here is from genome assembly GCA_018267355.1 of Bacteroidota bacterium. Classification (GTDB taxonomy): domain Bacteria; phylum Bacteroidota; class Bacteroidia; order Chitinophagales; family LD1; genus UBA1941. The sequence continues at coordinate 786 of JAFDYP010000600.1, read as the reverse complement.
TGCAATATCGAGAAAGGTATTAGCAAGGATGTTCATGGTCTGATTAGTTGAAGGCAATCATCATCAATCAATAATCTCTTTCTTGTTAAAGTTAGTGATACCAACATTCTTAAGCCAATTATGAATTGCAACATCAAGTTCAATACATTGTTTCGTAAATGACTCAACGGTCGTATAGACAGCGTTATTAGGAATAAAGCGAAACTTATCGTCACCCGTAATGAAAGAAGTCCCTAGAACGGCAATCGGATATGGAAGCTCATCAGCATTTATCCACTGCGGATAGGCAACAAATTTTCTAAGTACGGTTGCTATCTCAACTGGTAAAAAGGGATGCTCGCAAAATTTAATGAAGGGATACGCATTGTCTGGCCTTTCCTTAAAAAATAGAGAATGATTTTTAAAATCCTCAAAATATTCCTCAGTGTTTTTTAGCTGAAAAAATCTACACATTGAGCTTCGCCACCCTTTGCTTTCATAACCTTTTTCTAAAGCGCACACATGAATTATTGTATCTTGAAGCTCTTCTACTAACTCGAAGATTACATCTAATTGTTTTTTCTTAAAATCATTTTTAAACGAAACGCGACTATAAGTGTAAATAGAAAAACCAAATGCTGCGAGTGAAATACAAATAGGCAGGCATGTTACTATTAACTTGTATGGTTCCATTACATTTTTTTGTAGTTCGCTTCCAACCAAGCCTTAATTTTTGAGTGTGTACGTATAGTATGTGGCACTTCCGTTCGGATTACGGTCTCTAGTTTTTGTCTTGATGATAAAGAG
>JAFDYP010000005.1 GCA_018267355.1 Bacteroidota bacterium | reverse complement strand
GTCTTTTTGTCTTTTTATTAGGTTTTCATTCTTATATATTTTCGTGACGAATTTTTTTCAGGAATGAGGGTTATTTTTTCTTGGCTTCATTGAAAGCTCTTATGTTTTCCATTGCTCTTTCAGCGTGAGATAAAGCAACTTTGATGTTCGGGGTCTTATCAAGAATGCTTTTTGCTGACAAGGCATTGAACTTTTCTTCGATTGCCTTTTTATCACTTTCATAGGCTTTCTTGAATTCAAAGAAGGATTCAAGTTTTCCAATCATACTGTTTACAGCATCTGTAAGTGTTTGCATCTGACCAGCCAAATCTTCATCTGCTGTTGCATCTTCTGCATCAGCAGCAGTATCTTCAGTAGTACCAGATGTACTACCAGAAGCTGGTGCATCTGTTGCCATTTCTTCAGGTTTGTCTTCTGTAGCTGGTGTTATAGCACTGATTGCGCCGTCTGTAACGGTAGCAGTGCTACCATCTTCAAAGGTGTATTCACCATCTGGTGCTACTGACTTGTTACCATCAGCATCGATGATTGAGATAACACCACCTACACTAAAATCATCAAGTGATACAGCAGTACCATCTTGAAGTGTAGTGAGTAATTCAAATTTCAATTTCTTCATAGGGTTGTTTGTTATACTTATATATTTCTGCTACCTAATTTTTTCAGGTAAGCAGTTATTGGATTGGGTTTAGGTACTGATTGGAATTCCTGACTGAAGATTCTGTCATAAGACATTTCAAAGTTTCCTTCTACACTGAAGCCTTTTACCTGACCAGTTTTCACATAGTCCTTCCAAGTAGGTTCATCATCAACCTTGATGATTCCGAACCACCCGCCAACAATGGGTGTAAAGCCATAAGCCTTGGATTTGTCAAAGTCTTCTGATTCTATCAACCAGTTTTCCTTTACAAATACATTGGGCAGCTTATTAGTCTCTATGTGTTCAGTATTGAAGTTGTTCTGAAGTCTATTCTTATTAAATTTTTCAGCAATCATTTCAATGGTGTCTTTGTCGAATTGTACGAAGTATTCGTTCTTACCATCATTGCGATATATCAGCTTGTCTGGAACCATTAGATAGCCTGCTAATAGCTGCTTATCTGGGGATATGGTCTTGAACTGAAATTCAGGCTTAACAGCATTCTTGAAAGCGAAGAAGTCAATTTCAATAGCAGGTTGGTTTACCAATGCAATAGCCGAAACACCGCTTTCATCATCATCCTTGGAAATGGTCAGTTTATATATGGGTAGTTTCTTGTTCATAACCTTATATATTTTACCACGTGCTTCTTTTCTGAATCACTGAAACTTTATTCTGGGTTCTGGTGATGTCCGATTCAGTCACATAGACCTTTGTAGGTGATGCTGGTGAAGGGGATGCAGTACCGTTGGATGAAACACCTGTTGGTGCATTCTGTATTGTGGGTGTTCCTGCGAAAGCAACACCACCACCCATTTGATTCATTGCTGACAATAACGGGGCAAAAGCTCTGGTAGACTTAGCATTCATTACTGATTCACCATTGGACAATCTAGCATTAACAGAATCATCCCTAGAACCTCCATTTCCAGTGACCGTACCGCTTCCTTGGAAGATACCACCACTAGCCAAGGCTGTTGGTTCCTTCTGGGTAGCAATAACAGCTATCTCAGCAGCACCAGCAGCAGCAGCTAGGGCGGCGAATACTATACCTGCAATAAAGGTAGGAGCGGTTGCTAAAGCGTTTACAACAGCCAAAGCGGTTGAGATGGTAGCTTGTACTATGGCTACAGCCTTTTGAGCCACAAAAGCCTTGTGTTGTTCTTCTTGCTTCTTCTTTTGAAGCACCTTGTCAGCTTCAGCTTTCTTTCTGTCATATTCTTGTTGGCTAATGAATCCAGCTTCTAAACGTCCTTTCAGACCTTCAGTGTAAGCATCATTTTCAGCTTGGTAAATGGCAATTCTCTTATCAGCGTTCTGTTGAGTTATCTGAGTTGCCAACTGACCAAACTTGGCAATGGTATTTTCAGCAGCTTGAATGAAGGATATAGCCTTTTGGACATCCTTCAACTGACTAGCTGTAAAGAAGTGTTGCTTATTGGTTGCCTTGATACCAGCCTGAAGGATTTGGGCTTGTCTATTCAAGCCCGTTAAGGCTCTGGTAATACCATCAAGCTTCGCTTTCTTGTCTTCATCTGATATGGTGCTATTCTTGGTTAGAATCCATAGTTGTTGAAGGTCAGATATTTCATCTTTGATGTTCTGAAGGTTTTTCTTGGCTATGATGTCTTGATACTGGCCTGAAGCAGCTTCTACATCTACTGCTTGTTTCCTTTCTTCAGCTAACTTTCTATAAGCATTTTCAGCTTCTTCAAGGTCTTTCAATGCCAACTTCTGATTTCCAGCCTTGGTGAACTTATCCCTGTTGATGTAGCCTATAGCAATAGCTTGATTGACCTCTGACTGTTGTGCTTTAAGTTCTTTTAGTGCTGCTGCTTGCTTGTCATAAGTTTCTACAAAATCCTTTTCCTTATCAGTAAGCAGGGTCTTCTTCTTGATAGCATCATATTCCTTTTGTTCAGCATCAACCTTTGTCTGGATTGCCGTTATGCTTTCTTCAATGCCTTTCTTATATCTTTCGTTGTTTGTGATATTGAAATCATTGATAGCAGCTAGGTCACTTTCCTTTTCAACCTGAAGCTGAAGT
>JAFDYP010000059.1 GCA_018267355.1 Bacteroidota bacterium | reverse complement strand
CCACGTCTGATTTAGCGTATATTATTGACTGGTCTCTGGCGATAACCAGTACATAACCATCAGGGTTAAAGCAAGTCGGAGTGTGAGGGGTATCGCGCTGCAAAGGTTTCAAGTCAGCTACGGGTATGGAGTCATACGGAGGCAGCGCTATAAAGGAGGCTGGCGCGGGTAGTATATTTATAGATTGACCACTTATGATACATGGAGTGAATAATAGTGCCCATAAGATGTATTTCATAGTGTGCATGATAGCAAGAGCTTGTTAAATGTATATTAAGTCTTTAGTTTGGTGTATGAATTTACTTCCTAATTTCATTTCTCAAACAAGGTGCTACCATGCCCCGCCAGATCATATACCACAATCGTTACTTCCTCGGAATATTCTCGCTATACATCATAGGCGGGGCGCTTAGTTTCATTTGGTACAGGCAGGGTAGTGAGACGCTATTTATGGATAGTCATCATACACCCTGGATGGATTTCTTTTTTGTTTTTATGACCCAGTTGGTAGAGGGTATTTCGTTGTCTGCTGTCTTTACTGTCTTGCTATTTTCGAGATTGCGTTACTTTTTGATGTTCACTTTTAATATTCTGATAGTAGGAGTCGTGATCATCTGGCTCAAGCATGTGGTTTTTGCTGATCATGTCAGGCCGGCTTTGTTTTTTGGTAGTACGCAGCATCTGCGTTTTGTAGAGGGTAGACCTGTTTTATCGCGCTACAGCTTTCCATCGGGCCATACGGCCTCTGCCTTTGCTGTGGCCTTGATGCTCGCCATTTTTATCCGGCGCACCTGGGTCAGTATGCTTCTGCTCGGTACGGCGCTTCTCGTCGGGCTTTCGCGTATTTACTTGTTGGAACATTTCTGGGTGGATGTCTACTTTGGCTCGCTGGTGGGAGTCACTGTTACGCTTTTGGTGTATATTGCGCTGCAGCGTCCTATCATGCATAGACATAGTCTGGTTTTAGACTTTTCTCTCTGGGAGTGGCTGACTAAAAGGCAAGTGAAACAATGAATAGTGTGCTGAAGCGGTTTTCTGACGTGCCCCACTGGGTGTTTCTTTTCATTATCGGAGTTTTGCTCTTTATTCCGTTTCTGGGAAACGCGCATCTTTTTGATTGGGATGAGATCAATTTTGCGGAGTCGGCCCGGGAGATGCTGCTCACGCATCACTATCGCACAGTACAGATCAATTTTCAGCCGTTTTACGAAAAGCCTCCCTTCTTTATATGGCTACAGGCCCTGAGTATGAGCTATTTCGGTGTCAATGAATTTGCGGCCAGGATACCCAATGCTGTATTTGGCATTCTGACCATGATCACAGTTTACAATGTGGGGCGCAAGTACTTTGACAAAAGCATGGGCATCTGGTGGGCTTTGTTATTTGCCTGCTCTGTGCTCCCCCAGATGTATTTTAAATCCGGGATCATTGATCCTGTTTTCAATTATTTCATTTTCCTAAGCCTGTATTTCCTTTTTAGTATTTCTATTCGTGACGATTTCGAGCCTAGCAAGATGCGGCGCAAGAATCACCGGTGGTATATGGTAGCCTCTGCTCTGGCTGCCGGCGTGGCTGTACTGACCAAGGGCCCTGTAGCACTGGGCATCATAGTGATGGTGGTGACGATAATCCTGCTGCTCAATCGGGGCAAGTTGAACTTCAGCCTCGGCGACCTGATCCTGTGGCTGCTGGTGGTCACACTCGTCATAGCAGCATGGCTATCTTTTGAAATCAGGGCCAATGGATTGACTTTCGTCCATAACTTTATAGTATACCAGATCCGTCTTTTCTCTACAGAAGATGCGGGACACGGCGGACCCTTTTACTTCCATTTGCTGGCGATTTTTCTTGGGTGCTTTCCTGCTTCTGTACTGGCTTTGGATGCATTTCGGAGGCAGCCTGAAGACACGCTCCACCAGCTCTCGCTGAAAAGATGGATGATAGTGCTGCTGGTAGTGGTGCTTATAGTGTTTTCTATCGTCAAGACCAAGATCATTCACTACTCATCTCTGAGTTATTTCCCTGTTACGTTTCTTGGTGCTTACTATATCTATCATCTGACCGAAGGACGCTGGCGCTGGACATGGAGACAGACCCTACCAGTGGCAGTGATAGGAGCGGCTTTCTCGGTAGCTGTGTCTGGTGCTATCTGGCTAGGCGCACATCCGGATATTCTCTACCAGATCAAGGCCGATGCTTTTGCGACGGAGGCTATGAAGGCGAGAGTTTACTGGACCTTGGGGGATTTGTTTGTACCGGCTGGCCTGGCACTGGGCCTGATCGCCGCTATAGCCCTGCTGATCAAGGGCCGGTCTATGATAGGTATGGCTTTTCTTTTATTGAGCACATGTTTGTTTACAAATCTTTCTCTTGCCTTGATAGTCCCTCGTATAGAAAAGTACTCTCAGGCAGCGATGATAGAATTTGTGGAGTCAAAGAAACTAGAGGATTGCTATGTGGAAGTAGCAGGTTTCAAGAGTTATGCTCAATTGTTTTATAAAGGGAAACAACCACCTGGGAGCCCTCAGGAACTGGATGGGGAATATATATTGACGGGTCCGACTACTAAACCCGTTTACCTTGTTACGCGCGTGGACAAGCTTCCTGCTCTCAACTTTCTGGATCGCTACACCGAACTGTACAGGAAAAACGGTTTTGTGTTTTTGAAGAAAAAGTGAATTGTTAAATCTGGCTGACGTTCAATCGTACCCACCGCACATTTAACATAATTCACCGCATTATCCACAATTGGCATTTGTAGATTATGGATTCTAGGGTAAATTTAGCCCCTTAAACATTTACAAATCAATCTAATCAGGATGAAGAAGTTCCTACTACTTTCAGTAGCGGTGTTTTCGTTTTTTAGTGTATGGTCTCAGCAGCGCACCTGCGGCACTATGGACCATGAGCAGTTGCTGCTGCAAAGTGACCCTCACTACGCTGCTCACAGGCAGGATATAGATCAGTTTGCTCAGAATTTTCACGTATCAAATAGTGGTCAGCGCACCGTGATCACAATACCCGTGGTAGTCCACGTGATCTACCATGACTCTGCGGGCAATATCAGCATGGCCCAGATACAGTCTCAGATAGACCGGCTTAATCTCGACTATCACAAATCTAACTCTGATACTGCCAGCGTACCGGCTCCATGGAAGAGTCTGGTAGCAGATTGCAATATACAGTTCTGCCTGGCGCAAAGAACGCCGACCGGTGCCGCGACCAATGGCGTAGTAAGAAAGCGTATCAATACGGCTACATCGTGGACTACTGATGATAAGGTGAAGTATACCAGCCAAGGTGGCGACGATGCCTGGCCCGCCTCTTCTTACCTGAACCTGTGGGTATGTGACCTGGGCAATAGCCTTTTGGGATATGCGCAATTTCCCGGTGGCACTGCCGCTACAGATGGGGTCGTGATCCTCAATACGGCCTTCGGAAGTGTGGGGTCGGCGACCGCAGCCCCTTATAACAAGGGCAGAACCGCAACACATGAAATCGGTCACTGGCTAAACCTCTACCATATATGGGGTGATGATAATGGAGCTTGTACTGGTACTGATCAGGTAAATGACACGCCCAATCAGGCAAATATGAACTATGGCTGTCCTACTTATCCGCATACGGATGCCTGTACTACTACAAGTCCGGGTGTGATGTTCATGGACTACATGGATTATACAGACGATGCCTGTATGTATATGTTTACCAATGGTCAGAATACGCGTATTCAGGCCAACTTTGCTACCGGAGGAGCTCGAGCTTCACTCCTGAGTTCTCAGGGGTGCGTACCTCCCTCAGGGGGACCTGTCACAGCATTTACTGCCAATAAAACAACTATATGCGTAGGTCAGTCTATCAACTTTACAGATCTCTCTACAGGTAACCCTACGGCATGGACCTGGGCCTTCCCCGGAGCGGCTACTACGTCTTCTAATGTTCAAAATCCTCAAAACATAGTCTACAATACCGCAGGCACTTATTCTGTGACTCTTACAGCATCTAATGCCGGCGGTTCGACTCCTCTGACCCAGACTAACTATATCACAGTCCTTGGCACTACTGCGCTACCAGTCAGGGAGGGTTTTGAGAGCACGACTTTCCCTCCGACCGGATGGTCTATAGGCAATCCGGACGCATCTACTACCTGGGTGCGTACTACCAGTGCGAGTGGTTTTGGTCAATCTACTGCATGTGCATTTATGGACGATTATAACTATAACGCTTCGGGCCAAAAGGATTACCTGTACACGCCGGTGTATAGTTTCGCTCATGGCCTCAACGCGACGTCTAAACTAAAGTTTGACTATGCATACGCATTTTATAGCGCTACCAACGCGGATACCCTTCAGATCATGATCTCTACGGATTGTGGTGCGACATGGTCTTCTCTCTGGAAGAAGGGCGGTACACAACTCCGGACAACCACTACTACCTATACCAGCCAGTTTGTACCGACTGCCACGCAGTGGGTGCGCGATTCTAGTATCAGCCTTGCATCCTATGTGGGAATGTCTTCAGTGCAATTTGCCTTTATCAATATCAATAAATATGGACAATCTCTGCTCCTGGATAATATCAATATTGATACAGTAGCCGGTACCGGCGGGTGTACACGACCTACTGCAGCTTTTGTCGCTTCGCCTACCACCGTCACGCAGGGTAGTACTGTGACCTATACAGATCAGTCTGCCAATAGCCCGACAGCCTGGGCGTGGACTTTCACAGGGGGAACACCTGCCTCTTCTACAGCGCAGGCACCTGGTGCGGTGACTTACAGCACCGTAGGTACCTATACTACTAAACTGCGTGTGACTAACTCCTGCGGGTCGGACTCGACTACGGTGACAATAACCGTGGTACCAGCCAGCACCCAGTCAGGGTGCGACACACTCAGCCATTTGCTGGCTAATGACTCCCTGCGGGTCTATGGTGATGGCAACTCCACTTGGGGTGTCATAGCTGGTACCAATAGCTATCATG
>JAFDYP010000599.1 GCA_018267355.1 Bacteroidota bacterium | reverse complement strand
ATATCACAAATTAAAGCGCTACTAATCTGCGATCTATTTTTGGATAGCAAAATCATAGCTTAAATTGATTCAAGTAATTCTAGTCTTCCCCTTTATTCCTGCAATCTTTAGGCTAAATTTCAGTGACACTTTGATTCTAAGAAAAACTTTAGTAAAGTTAATGAAGCCATTTGAGATGAAAATAGCTGGATATCTACTTTAGAGTACAATTGGACTATCGCTGGCAAGGATGCGCGATTTTATTTGAAATTTGGTCTGAACTTTCTGATTTGCTTCGTGCTCTATTTTTCTACTCCGAGCCTACTCCGGAAAATAAAAAAGGGACGCTGAAACCCGCGTCCCTCTTCACATCTTGCTCCCCCTCGAGGGCTTGAACCTCGGACCCCATGATTAACAGTCATGTGCTCTAACCAGCTGAGCTAAGGAGGAATTACCCCGTTTGGGGACGGCAAATATAGGATTCTGTCCTGTTTTTCACAATACTACGCCATTTTTTTCTTGAAAAGGCGCACCACCTCAGAAAGCCAGCGGGGAAACGGTCTGGGGGATAGGTTTCTGTTGTAGTTTGATGTCTATCCAGATGCCTACGTCTATGTAGCCCAGATGGCGCTTATTCATCGGCTCCGTATAGGAGTCCAGCAGCTCCGACCGCAGCTTGTCAAAGGCAGGTAGCAGCCTGCGGGAGCTACTGGCTATGTCATGATGTTTCTCTATGAAGCGCAGGATCAGCTTATCTGCTGGCAGCAGCGATAGCTTGCTCTCAAAGAAGCTGCGCGTAGACTTCACCTCCGGCAGGACCAAGGCCTGGTAGCCCATCTCCCAGTAGGTGATGGTCAACAGCAGTTTGGCGTAGCAGTAGAAGTCCGGCCGCACCCCATTCCGCGGGTTATTCAGCATCTCATTCAGCATGTCGGATACGCGGCTGTAGTCGCCGTGGTAGAAGTAAATCATCGCCGCCTGCAGCTTGATCTGTATGTCATAATTGCGGCTCTCAAAGAGGCGAAAATTTGCCGGTATCAGGCTCTGGTCTATGATCCGCCTCAGCCCGGCAAAATCATGTGCCGATCGTAGCAACATGACCTCCAGTAGCAAGGTATAGTAGCTCCAGTAGGGTATATCTGCACCGGAAGTGCTGGGCAGTGCACTTTTCTTCAGCTTCTCCAGGTGGTGGGCCGCCTCTCCGTACAGGCGCAGTCCCGTCTGACTCTCTACCATGCGTGCCAGGGCGTGATGGTACTGATGGCGGCGGTTCTCTACACGCGCCGGATCCTGCTCGAAGAGGAGCAGCAGTTTCTGATTGGCCTTGTAGCCTTTCTCCACCTGATCGGTGAAATTGCACATACTGTGCAGCAGTAGCAGGTAGGCCACCTGCACCGGGAAGCTCTCACAGGATGAGATACCACTATTCTCATAAGCCCGGATAAAAGATTCAAAGGCTGCCTTATGAGCGGCATCTGCCAATGTGCCGCGGCTGGTATACAGGTGGTCGTATTGCGACTGAAAGCGATACACTGAGGCCAGGTCGTAGGTGTTCTTGAGATTGGCGGCCAGCCGGCTGATAGCACCCTCTACATCCTCTGGGCGCACATCCTGAAATTTTCTGACCTTCCATAGTGCTATACGCTTGATCAGGATATCCGGCATTAGCTCGGTCAGCTCGTGTTTTTGCGCCAGGTGCTCTGCACGGTCTAGCACCTTCTCTGCCTGCGCATGCAGGATCTTCTGGACCAGTATCTCATATTGATTCAGGCAGCTGCGCACCTCTGCTACCGGCCGCGCCGCGTGGTACGCCTCGAGGCTTTTCAGTATACGGTCATAGAGAAATGCTTTAGCTGTAGAGAGATTGTAGTTGGTCTTGCCTTTGGCAAATTTGCGGAGCAGCGCCGCCTCATCGTATTCCGTTTGCCTGTCTATCGCATCAAAAAGGCTGATGTAGCCCGCGTTCTCTTCTTTAGAATATATAAAGCTGAACTTCTTGAAGTAGCCCTTCTCATTTCTGGTCAGCGACCGGATCAGCTCATGCAGGCGATCTGTCTTTTTCATGCTTTGGGTAGAGATGGGCTAAAGGATAACTGAATGTAATCAAAATGAGCAAGATGTCATGCTGCAGTGGGCCTATCCTCACGCTCCATGCGCCTGCAGATCAGCTGCTGGATGGCCATATTGATACGCAGGCTCAGCTCCGTCTCCTGCCCGGTGGCGGCGCTGTGGGATACCTGTGCCAGTATCTTCTGCCGCGTGTGGCTATCCAGCTGTATCCATCGCAGCAGTATGCGGCAGACAGTGTCCTGGTCTGATGTGTCAGGCAGGCCGAGCATGTCGCTGCAGATGCGCCGTATCTCGGCTTCGTCATAGCTGTTCAGCTTATCGGCCAGTATGAGTAGCAGGGCTCCTTCTTTTTCCATTATATAATAAAAGTACTGCTATCAGCCGTTGCGGTTTTTCGCATTTTGCCTGATTATTATGACTCCGAAACCTCTCATTCTTTTTATCAAACCATGTGATATCAATGGTTTTGAGGGTCCGGCCCGGGATTTTTGAAAGCACCCTATATTCTCCCTATTTTGCAGCTCAGTGTGATGGAGATACCCGTTTTATATGAAGATAAATACCTGCTGGTGGTCAGCAAGCCGCAAGGCCTGATGTCAGAGCCAGACGCTGTCGGCCATGAAAATGTGGCGGATAGCCTGATAGCACAGTTGGGTCCGCTACGTGGCAATAATATTTTACGAAACGTGCATCGGCTGGATCGTCCTGTCAGCGGAGCGCTCTTGCTGGCGCGCAAAGCCTCCGTGCTCAAACTGCTCACTGCTCAGTTTACAGCCCGTCGGGTGGACAAAAAATACTGGGCGGTGGTGAGCGCGCCACCCTCCCCGGCTAATGCAGAGCTGCGCCACTGGCTGGAGAAAGATAATATGCAGCACAAGGCTGTAATATATGACAAGCCGCGAAAAAAGACCGATGAGGTGATACTACGCTATGCCACCCTACAGCACACCGCCGGCAAATCACTCCTGGAGATAGAGCTGGTCACCGGCAAATACCACCAGATACGCGCGCAGCTGGCGCACATCGGGTGCCCGATCATCGGTGATGAAAAGTACGGGTCAGCAGAAAAATATAAACCTAATGCTATCGCTCTTCATGCCCGGTCTTTGAGATTCAAACATCCCATAGAGGGTCAGGCGGTAGAGGTTCTTGCCGCTGTACCGGCAGATAGCCTTTGGGCAGCCTTTGGCTGAGAAAGGCCTACAGGGATATCTCCTTTCGTGGCATTAGCAGATTATTCACATATTTGCCGCCAAATCTGATATACCCATGTCATTACTTACCGTAGGTACCGTAGCCTTTGACGCCATAGAGACACCATTTGGCAAAACTGACAAGATCGTAGGTGGCGCTGCCACATACATCGCCTGGTCAGCCTCTTACTTCTCTAAGAAGACAAACATCGTCTCTGTGATCGGAGATGACTTTGATATGAATGAGCTGGCGCTGCTCCGCAGCAAAGGCGTAGACACTACAGGTATAGAGATAAAAGAAGGCAAGAAGTCTTTTTTCTGGAGTGGCAAGTATCACCTGGATATGAATACCCGTGATACGCTGATCACTGATCTGAATGTCCTCCTGGAGTTTAATCCGGTAGTGCCTGAGAGCTACAAGGATAGCGACATACTCCTGCTCGGCAATATCGACCCCGCACTGCAGATAAAGGTGATAGAGCAGCTACCAAAGCGCCCTAAGCTGATCGTACTCGATACGATGAACTTCTGGATGACGGAGCCATTTATTGAGACGCTAAAGAGTGTGATAGCTAAAATAGATGTCCTCACTATCAATGATGCCGAGGCGCGTCAGTTGTCAAATGAATACTCTCTGGTAAAGGCTGCGGCCAGGATACTCGAGATGGGACCTAAATATCTGATTATAAAGAAAGGCGAACACGGCGCCTTGTTGTTCCACGATCACCATGTGTTCTTCGCGCCGGCGTTGCCACTGGAGGAGGTATTTGATCCGACTGGTGCGGGCGATACTTTTGCAGGAGGCTTCTGCGGCTACCTGGACAAGACGCGTGATATCTCCTTTGACAATATGAAGCGCGCCATCATTTATGGTTCTGCTATGGCGTCTTTCTGTGTAGAGAAGTTTGGCACCCAGCGCCTGAAGGAGCTCTCTCATCGTGATATCGAGAACCGCGTCCGCGAGTTCATCGACCTCGTTCAGTTTGACATCGAGATCGAAGACTAGTCTTTGATCTCCTATAATGAGAAAGGCAGGATGCGAGTCCTGCCTTTCTCATTATTTGTAGTTGATTGGATCATTTAAAATCTGTCACCTCAGCTACTGCAGTACTGAATTCTTTCCACGCCTTTTCCTTTTGCTCCGGCGTCCGGCTCAGCACATGAGAGAAATAGCTGCTGATAAACTCCAGTTGCTTATCCAGCCGCGCCTTGTCAAAGTAAATCATACCCGTACGACGTATCACAAAGTCCAGCTCAGAGGTGACCATCTCATTATAATAGCTGTACGTGATCTCTGCTGCCAGCGCCAGCTGCTCAGCGTCAGCATAGGTGGCCTTCAGCTCTTCAGCATTGCGCAGGATGGTCTCTGTATTGCGGCCATAGCGGTACACCCACCGCTCGCGTATATCTGCCGGCAGCCACTCGTAGTATGAATCTGTCGTTATTTTTTTTGCAAAGGCTTTCAGTTCTTCGTCAGAGGCAAACTCACCGCCGCTGAGCTGGTACTCTTTGGTAGATGTATTTTTGAAGCGCACTTTGGCAAGTAACTCTTTAGATACCAGCTCCGCTATTTTCTCAGCCATCAGGCGGTAGCCTGTCAGTTTGCCACCGGCTATAGAGATGAGGCCGGATGGGGAGATGATGACCTCATCCTTGCGTGAGAGTTCAGATGGGGATTTGCCGTCTTCATAGATCAGTGGGCGTAGACCAGCCCAGCTCGATACCACGTCAGAGATCTTAAGGCCCACCGTCGGGAACATTGCATTCACTGCATCTATCAGGTATTGCACATCCTCCTTCGTAGGATGCGGGCTATCTATATTCTGATTGTATACCGTGTCTGTGGTGCCTACATACGTCACACCATTCCTCGGTATGGCAAAGATCATCCGCCCATCCTTTACATCAAAGTAGGCAGCATGATGCAGCGGCAGCTTATCATAAGGAAATACGATATGCACCCCTTTGGTCAGTTGCAGGCGCTTGCCATACAGAGATTCATCACTCTTCCGCACCAGGTCTACGAATGGCCCGGCAGCATTGACCACTTTCGTTGCTTTTATATCAAATGACTGCCCTGTCAGTTGGTCCGTCACCTTAGCCCCGCAGATCAGCTTCTGCTCATCATAGAGTGGTCCTGTCACAGCCACATAGTTCAGGCAGATGGCGCCATTAGATACAGCACTCTTGGCCAGCTCTATCACCAGGCGGCTATCATCGGTACGGTACTCGTAGTAGAGGCCGCCGGCTATTACTTTATCAGTATTGAGCAGAGGCTCCTCGCGCAGGGTCTCCTCGCGGCTCAGCATCTTGCGCAGCTCTTCCTTTTTGACACCGGCCAGGAAATCATACACGCGTAGCGCCATAGAGGTAGAGCCGCGGCCCAGCGAGCCATTTTTGATGATCGGCAGGAGCATCTTCTCAGGTATCACTACATGCCGTGCATTGCGGTATACTACGGCGCGCTCCGATCCCACGTCGTGTACCAGTTTTAGCTCAAACTGCTTCAGGTAGCGCAGGCCACCATGTATCAGTTTGGTAGAGCGGCTGCTGGTGCCGGAGGCAAAGTCTGCCTTCTCTACCAGCGCTACTTTCATGCCGCGCAGTGCAGCATCCAGCGCTATGCCGCAGCCGGTGATGCCGCCACCTATCACCAAGATATCAAAGTGACGGGCGCGGAGGTCGCTGAGGAGTGCAGGGCGTGAGCTGAGAGAGAATGCCATCGTTAGTTGTCTGAAAATTTAGAATCCTGTTTTGTCTTTTTCTTTTTGAGGATCTTGATGTCGGGATTGGCTTTCAGGTCTTCATAGGAGGCTGATATTACACGGACCTTTTGAAAGTCAGCCCTGCGGAATAGTGACGCTGCAAATGCAGCATCTTCTATGGTCTTGCCATAGATATAGTAGCTGGCTGTGCTACTCAGTGCGGGGGTATTCTCATCTATATCGCTCAGAGGTATACTCTCGGCATACTCTATATGCTCTGCCTCATAGTCCTCGTCTGGCCGCGTGTCTATCAGGTAAAATTCATCAAATTTATAGTCTATCGCAAACTCCTCAGCATCTATGTCTATGATGATATCTGTAGCACCACCGGCAGCGGTCCAGGCCTCATAGCCACCATCTATATAGCCGGCTACGGAGACCACACCCGTTTTGATGAAGCTCCTGCTGGCGGCCTCCTCCTGTCCCGCCTCGGCTATCAGGATAGCAGTATACTCCGGGTCCAGGGTGAGCTCTGCATAGGCGCTGAGCCGATCAGATAGGGGAATGTGAAGTGAACCGGGCACAAATCCCGACATAAAAACGGCCGATGGCCGTGTATCAATGACTATGGCTCCTCCCTCTATGAGAGAGGCAGCCTCTTGTGTGGAGAGAGGTTTCATTCAGACTTTTCTGCCGGAGCAGTGCAAATTTAATTCAGTCTGATTACTTATCCATGTATTTATGGAGATTCTGGTTGATGTGCTTCACCTTGTCATAGTTTACGGAATAGTGCTTTTCCTTGCCATTCCGCTCATAGTTGACCAGGTCCGCGTCACGCATGATCTTGAGGTGCTGTGAGGCTATGGACTGGTCCAGGTGGAGGGACGTGTAGATGTCATGCACCTTGACAGACTTCTTATTGTCTATAAAGGCGAGGATCTCGAGGCGCAGCGGGTGCGAGAGGGCCCTCATGACAGATGCAGCGACTTTTGACTTTGAGAAATCGATCGGGAGCGTTTGCTTTTTCATGTTGTCTGTGTGTCTAAAATATATGTACGTAAAAAAAAGTATTCCGATTCATTTGCTCCGTCTTCAGATAGGTGATCCCGATCATGTAGTATAAGACAACTTTCGCCAGCCTTATAACGCAAAAGACCCACTCTTTCTTTAAAAGGTGGGTCACAGGTTCTTTTTCAAGTATTCATAGGCGGGTAGCTTACTATTGTGCCAGCTTCTCTACCAGGGCTGCTATTTCTTCCATCCTCTTCGCGTTGATGGAGTAGTAGATAAACTTGCCATCTCTCTCAGTAGTCAGAAGATCAGCCCTGCGCAGGATAGCCAGGTGCTGTGATGCTACTGACTGCTCCAGGCGCAGCTTGATATAGATCTCTGTGACCGTCATTTGTTTTTTCTCTTCTATCAGCTCCATTATTTCCTTACGCAGTGGATGATTGATAGCGCGCAGTGTCAGGACAGCTTTCTTCAGCGTGGCATACTCGAGCTTGATAGCTTCGTTTGTATTCGGTCTCGTCAGCACCAAAACGTCCTTGTTAGATTTTACAGCCATTGGGTGTGGTCTTGTTTTGTATTATAAAAATAAAAAATTTATTTGGTTTTTATTCGT
>JAFDYP010000598.1 GCA_018267355.1 Bacteroidota bacterium | reverse complement strand
ATTTTGGCAAAAAGGATTTTGGTACAGCGTTGGGCATCTTCCGCAAGGGGCTGGACTGGCAGCTGGCCAAGAACCGCCCCAAGCAGGCCAGCATAGCCAAATGGTCTGTAGCTCGCACCCTGCGCGCTATGGGTAAAATGGAAGACGCGCTGGATCTGCAGCTAGAGCTCGAGCAGGAAAACAAAGAATCTGACGGCTACAACTATGAAGAAATAGCAGAATGCCTGCTGGAGCTCAATCGTAAAGAAGAAGCTAAACCATACTTTGCCAGGGCATATGACGCACTAAAGGATGACTTGTATCTGAAAAATTCTGAGCCTGACAGGTTAGCCCGACTCCAAAAACTTTCTTAGATCCTACACTATCCTTCTACCCACAGCATTCGCCACAGCATCCATACTCTTGTACAGCGCGCGGAACTGTTCAAAATTTAACTGCTGGTCAGCATCTGACTTTGCCACCTTAGGATTAGGGTGCGTCTCTATGAGCAGCCCGTCTATACCCATAGCGATGCAGGCGCGGGAGAGGTCAGCCACACCGTAGGCATATCCTATCGCATGGCTAGGGTCGAGTATGACGGGCAGGTTGGTATACTGCTTTAGCCAGGCCACACCGCAGAGATCCAGGGTGAAGCGCGTCTTTGTTTCAAACGTACGGATGCCGCGCTCGCAGAGCATTACGTCAGAATTGCCACTGCTGAGCACAAACTCTGCTGCCTGCACAAACTCCTGTAGCGTAGAGCCAAATCCTCGCTTGATCAGTACAGCTTTATTGCTCTTGCCGCATTTGCGCAGGATACCCTGGTCGTACATAGCTTTGGCGCCTATCTGCACGATATCGCTGTATTCTATCACCTCATCCACATGTGTGCTATCACGCACCTCAGTGATGATCTTGAGGCCATATTTACTGCGCATCTTGTCCAATAGCTTCAGCCCCTCCAGTCCTAATCCCTGAAAGGTGTAAGGCGAAGTGCGAGGCTTGTATGCGCCTGCACGGAGAACTTTCACTCCCAGCTCTACGCACAGCTGCGCTGCCTGCTCAATCTGCTCCTCGCTCTCTACAGAGCAGGGACCGGTGATCACGGCCGTATGATTTGTTTTTCCACCCAGTGTCACTGTACCGAGGTCTATGGTGCGCACATCGGTCATATATTGCTTGCTGGCCAGCTGTATGTCTGAATCAGTAGCGTAAGTGGCATCGGACTGCGCCCTCAGCTCTGCGTCCGCTTCCTTCACTTTAGACGAAGTCACCAGCACATATTGCTTTCCATTATGAAAGACAATAGCCTCGTACTGGCGGCCCAGTTCATCAGCTTTCTGCTGATCTATATTACTATGGAGATGTATGATCATTTGATTTGTATTTAGAGGCTGCCTCTAGCCTCTCGTCAGGTTATTGAGTAGTACTGCGCCCAGCAGCCTGCCGGCGCTGTCTACGACCGGCAAAAATAATATAATGAAATTGAGTTCGTTGATCACAGCTAGCATCTGCCCCAGATCGGCATCGCCACTGATCCGCACGGGATCAGTATTGATCATCTCCCGCACGTCCACGCTGACCAGATTATCCAGCTGGCGTATCAGGCCACGGCGCAGGTCTGCATTGCTGATCACCCCCTTTAGTTTACCATCAGCGTCTTGTATCAGGACGAAGCCTTGCCTGTGGTCCTCTATAGTATGTAGCGCCGTCTCAAAGCGCAGGTCTTTTTCATCCAGCACCGGCAGGTAGCAGGCGGGGGTCATAAAATCTTTCACCTGATAGCTGCCACCTACAGGGTCCTTGTACAGGCTGAGCATGCCCGAGCCGATACTGTAGTGATTCATGATAAAGGAGCCGGACACGATAGAATCCACTCCCAGCAGCCTGAGTATATAGGCCACTTCATCATTCACACCGCCGTCCACCTGCACCTTGAGCTTAGGATAGCGCTGGCGCACCTCTATGATCCTGCGGAAATTATCCTTGCGGAAACTGCCGCCACTCACACCCGGCGTAGTACACATGAGCATCACATAGTCATATCCTACGGCCTGGTCCAGTACTTTGATATCTGTCTCAGATTGCAGAGCGATGCCAAACTTGGTACCCGGTATCTGCGGTGCAGCCGGTACGCTTCCCATGTCTTCGTACTGCAGCGACACATTTTCTACTTTGAGCTCACGTATCAGCGCTTCATATTTCAGCGGGTCTTTGGCTATGATATGGAGGTCTAGCGGCGTATTGGTCAGCGACCTGATCTGCCGGATATCATCAAATACTTCCGGCCTGTCTGCACAGTCTATATGCAGCATATCCACTCCATGACTACTGAGCTGGCTTACGATGTCGCTCAGTGGCTTTTCCCGCTGGGAATAGATGGAGGCTGATATTTTCACGGATGCAAAATGAAAGTTTTTGGGTGGAAATACAAACCGGTCCGCCACCAGAGCTGCCATACCTCAGGTTATTGGCAAAGAGATAGCTATTTTTACAGATATAAATAGCCTCTATGCCCGACCATCAGCATACCAATGCCCTCATACACGAGACCAGCCCATATCTATTGCAGCACGCCCACAATCCGGTGAACTGGATGCCTTGGGGCAATGCAGCATGGGATAAAGCAAAGGCAGAGGATAAACTGGTGGTGGTCAGCATAGGCTACTCTGCCTGCCACTGGTGCCATGTGATGGAGCATGAGAGTTTTGAAGATAAAGTGGTGGCGGATATCATGAATGACCACTTCGTCAGTATCAAGGTGGACCGGGAGGAGCGCCCTGATGTGGACCAGATATACATGGATGCCGTGCAGATCATCACCGGCCACGGCGGCTGGCCGCTGAATGCGATCTGCCTGCCTGATGGGCGCCCGATCTATGCCGGCACCTACTTTCAGCGCGAGCAGTGGAAGCAGGTGCTACTCTACCTGACAGATTACTTTCACAAAGATCGCGATGATGCGCTGGAGCGGGCAGCAGAGATCGTACGCGGCATCAAAGTAATGGACACTATCACACCGGTAGCCGATGCAGCATTTGATCCGGCGGATCGCGAGGCTATGTTTCAGCGCATAGACCAGGCCTGGGACTATGAGCTCGGTGGCCGCCGCGGCGCACCTAAATTTCCCATGCCCATCACGATGCAGTACCTGCTGCAAAACTATTTCTATACTAAAAATGAGAAAGCGCTACAAGCTGTGACCGTCACGCTAGACCAAATGCTGGCAGGAGGTATTTATGACCAGATAGGCGGTGGCTTTGCGCGCTACTCTGTAGATGCTGAGTGGACCATCCCGCACTTTGAGAAGATGCTGTATGACAATGCACAGCTGGTCTCACTCTACTCTGCAGCTTACCAGATCACGGGGAATACATCTTACCGCACTGCTGTCTATGACACTGTCAGTTTTATCCGCCGTGAGATGACAGCATCCGGCGGCGGCTTTTACTCTGCTCTGGATGCAGACTCAGAGGGCGTGGAGGGCAAGTTCTATGTGTGGACCTATGACGAACTGAAAAACATATTAGGTCAGGACTTTGGTGACTTTCAAAAATACTATGAAGTAACGCCGGGTGGCAATTTCGAGCACGGCTATATCAATCTACGCCGGCTGTCACTGAGCATACCAGACGCATCACAACAAGCTATGATCAAATCGTGGGCTGCAAAGCTCATGGCTGTGAGAAACCACCGCATCAGACCGGGCCTGGATGATAAAATACTGACCTCCTGGAATGCCCTGATGCTGAAAGGCCTCATAGACGCTTACAATGCTTTTAGCGATGACAGTTTTCTTGAATTCGCTTTATCCAACGCGGCCTTTATCAAAAAGTACTGCATCAAGCCGGATCATAGCCTGTATCGCAGTCACAAAGAGGGGCGCTCCACCATCAATGGTTTCATGGATGATTATTCATTTACCATCGAGGCGTTTATCGCCTTGTACCAGGCCACTTTTGATGAGCAGTGGCTGACCGCTGCCAGAAACCTGGCGGACCACGTCATACAGCATTTCTACTCATTGGAGAAAGGCGTCTTCTTTTATACCTCCATCACAGACGATCCGCTCATAGCACGCAAGACCGAGACCACGGATAATGTGATCCCCTCATCTAACTCCAGCATGGCCAAGGCGCTTTATCTGTTGGGCCATCTGCTGGATCAGGAGCGCTACCTGCGCATAGCCCGCCAGCAAACGCTGAACCTGAAAGAGAATGCGCTGAAACATACAGCCTTCTATGCTAATTGGGCGATGATGACTGATGCCTTCATCCATGAGCCATATGAAGTGGCCATCTGCGGAGATAAAGCACTAGATATACGAAAGGAGCTAGCAAAAGAATATCGGCCTGACGCAATAGTGCTCGGCTCGGTAAAAGAAAGCTCCCTGCCGCTGCTACAAGGCAAGACGCAGGATGACGACACATGGATATACGTGTGTAGAAACAAGACCTGCCAGCTGCCTGTCAAGAGTGTGCTAGAGGCTAAAAAGCAAATGTGATATCAGACGCCAGCCTCCTTCTGTAGCAGTGCCCAGATCAATGGATAGTACTTGCCCTCGAGTGAACGCATTCGGGCCTTATCAGCCCAGAGTACCTGCTCTATATCTTCTTCTGTCTGGGGCACGAGCTTATCCTGACCTTCTTTTGCAGTCATGTGGTACCAGTGCGTTTCTTTGATGCAGTTCTTTCCTTTCAGGAAATAACAATGATAGGTCACGATGGCAGGCTCTGCCTGTGTCGCTATCTGGACGCCTGTCTCCTCCTCTACCTCGCGGCGCGCGGCGTTGTAGATCTTTTCACCCTTCTCTACTTTACCTTTGGGTAGATCCCAGTAGCCTCTGCGAAACATGATAAGGACCTCACCTCTCTCATTTTGTACGATACCTCCGGCAGCTACGATACCATCTGCATAGTTAAATATTGACTCCAGCGCCTCCTCTACATGCGGTGTGATGAGCAGAATATTCTTAGTATATTTTTCATCAAAAAGCTCCTTAGGCTCCATGCGAAACTCAAAGCCGCTCTCATCATCTGCTATGACCCTCTGGTAGTTAGCACGGTCTATGTCGGTATCAGAGGTGATGAGCAGATGTTGCTCATTGAAAAAGACCTTTATATTGTTCATGTAGTTTGATAGTTTTGCGGCCAAATCCTGCCGAATGATCTACAATAACGTCGTAGCACGCGAAGTTGCCGAATACTTGCTTGAAATCAAAGCTGTGGTACTGAGCCCCGACCAGCCTTTTACCTGGGCATCCGGCCTCAAGAGTCCTATCTACTGTGATAATCGCAAGACACTCTCCTACCCTCGCGTCAGGACATTTATCAAGACTGCCTTTGCAGAGATCATCTCCGAAGAATTTAAAGGTGTAGAAGTGATCGCCGGTGTAGCTACGGCGGGTATCCCTCATGGTGCGCTGGTAGCAGACGTACTGAATCTACCATTCGTCTACGTGCGCGACAAGCCTAAGGGGCACGGTCTGGAAAACCAGATAGAAGGCAAACTGGAGCAGGGTCAGAAAGTAGTGGTCATAGAGGATCTCATCTCTACCGGTGGCAGCTCATTGAAGGCTGTAGAAGCGCTACGCGCAGCGGGCGCTGATATCATGGGCCTGGGTGCTATCTTCACCTATGGCTTTGATAAGTCTGTCACTGCGTTTGAAGAGGCAAAGTGCAAGTTCTTTACGCTATCCAACTACGAATCCCTGCTGGACAAAGCCGTAGAAAATGACTACGTCAAAGCATCTGATAAGGACGAGTTGGTAAAATGGTACAAAAATCCTGAAGCCTGGGGCAAGTAATTACGACCTGGCTCTGCCTACTCGATACACATTGTAGCTGCGGATGGTATAGATAGCTGCTATCAGCACATTAGCTAGCAGAAACTGCTGAGGCAATAGTTTCCAACCCACTACCACTACAGCTGCCAGTACAGCGGATACCAGGAAATAATACTGCACCCACTTTTTGCCCTGTGCAAATGGCGTCAGAAACGCCATAAACAAATGTGTGGGCAGCGCCCAGAGGATATTCAGGTTCCACTGGGTAGTAGTATGCTCGGTAAAACCACCCAATAGCAGAAACTGCCAACCAAAGAAACCCGCGAGGAAAAACAGAAAAATGTCGATCGCGTAAAAGTACTTACCCCTTTTCACCTCATATATAGTCACAAGCACGATCAGTAGCAATAAAACACCGAAAACCATGACAGGAGTGATCTTCTGATCCAGCGTTTTTTCGGTAGAGGGTTTGACATCCAGTAGGGTCTCTCTGGGCCCTGCCAGCGGTCGGCCACTTATCCTAGCATGAGCAAAAGCCTGGCTCAGATAGTCGGGGAGGAAGGTCTCCTCACGCGGCGTAGCGGTGCGGTCTACGGGTAGGCCTATCAGGAGCCCCATCCCAAACTGCTCCCAGGGATGCTCTTCGGAGTAGTCATTGATCAGCGTGCGGAATGACTTCTTATCCTTGAAGGTGCTATAATCAAAACTGACCCCGGGAATATTCTTTTCAAACACATCGCGGATACGCGTGGCACAATTGTCCCAAAGGAAATCGTACCTGTAGTTCCGGTTTTCGGGTTTCGCATTATTCACCAGAAAGTCAAAGATCCTGACACGTTGGCTATCATTTAGGTTTAGAGGCTGCTCATAGATGCTGCGGCCCTCATAGACATAGGAATCATAAAAATCCTGATAGCTGTCCACACCTATCATGTATATCATGTGGCCCTTCAGGAAATTGAGATAGAAGTTTGGCGCACCGTAGTCAAAGGTGCCATAGTTGAACACCACATCAAATCCCTGCCTGTAGTCCGTGACCCTGATGCCACTGTGCCCGAAGCAGGAATACAATTCATTGCCCGGTGCGCAGGTGAGCAGACTCACCCGTGCCGAGTCTGATAGCTCTACAGCCTGGGCACAGGTAGCAATGACAATAAAGTATGCGGCTATAAATACGCGCAGAAAATATTGCTTCATGACGTCTAGTTGAGATTGGGATTTTCGGGATAGCCAGCCATGGTCTGGTAGATCCCTCCCATGCCATTCATTATCTTGCGCCATAGCTGGTCAGGGTCGCTATCAAATACATATTCGTGCCTGGCCTGCGCTATGATCCACGAGTTATCCCTGATCTCATCCCGCAGCTGCTGCGCCTCCCAGCCTGAGTAGCCGATATAGAAGCGGACATGATTTGATGTGATCTCTCCCTGGCGTATCAGCTTCTTGAGCTGGTCAAAGTTGCCTCCCCACCAGAGTCCCTCAGCCAGTTTGGTACTGTCGGTGATCTTGTGCCCCATGGTATGCACCATCTGGATCATATCGGTCCCTACAGGGCCACCCAGATACAACCTGCCCCCGAAATCCTTGGGGAAATTATCGAGCAGGTCATCCAGACTGAGCTGTACGGGCTTATTCAGTATTACCCCAGACGTGCCCTCTACGCTATGGTGCCGGCAGACGAGGATGACCGTGCGGCGAAAGTTCTCATCCGGCATAAATGGCTCAGAAAGGAGCAGGCTGCCCGGCTGTATGGCCTTGTCCTTCTCGTACTCGTAGCTCCAGATAGTATTTTCACTTTCACTCACCACTCAAACCTACGTGAAAAATCCGATTCTTTTCATATTTCCCGGCTCTCAACGGTATCCGCTTTTTACCCGTCTAAGTATATAAATGAATGCTTAAATTAGCGTCAGTATGCATTCAAAACGTTTTCTTCTGCTCCTGTGGTCAATGTTGGCAGCTGCCGGCGTGGTTTTTGGCCAAACCAACTACTCATTTAATGCGACCATAGATACGGCAATAGAGGCAAATGCCACAGTCATAGCCGGCTACGTGAGGGCAGATGTAGCCCCTGCTGCAGATGACTCTGTACAGATAGCCCTGCTCGGAGCGCTGCCCCGGGCATCTCATATGAGCCAGCAGTCTATATACACACTATATTTCCCTGCGGGCACAGACTCTGTTCCCTTCAGCATACAGCTCTATGATGATACCTTCCCGGAAAAACCGGAGCACGTACACTATCAGCTCAATGCATATGGTACAGCAGATTCTATAGGAGCCAATAGCACGATGGTTTTTGTCTTAGTAGACAATGACCTGCCTGCTACGATAGGGTTTGTGATAGATACAGGCTCTGCCTATCTGCATGATGGTGCATTTTCTGTGTGTGAGACGATCAATAACCCGAATCCGTTTTATGTAAGGTACCGCCGGTATACTTATGACGGCTATACGGATAGTTCCTTTTATCACACTACTGCGGGCGGTGGGGTCAATTATTTTTATAACCGGGACACAGTATATGCACCTCCCGGTATCAGTACGCTATGCCAGGATATTACAATTGTGCCCAATTCGAATCTGGATTCAAATAAGACTCTGGTCTGCGTCTTATTCAACATTGACGCAAATGACATCAGCGACTCATTGTTTTTCTTTACTATCAAAAACGATAACTTCTACTATCCTCCTTCTGTATCTTTTGATCAAAGCGGAGTGATCATCCAAAAAGACACGGCACTCATCATCGGTGTCCCCCTGACCACCATCAATCCTAATCATTTAGCCTTCTCATTTCTCGTAGATACATTTTCTTTTAGTTCTATATCCTCATTTGACAGCGCCGCTCAGTATCACATCTATCTAAACAATACTTATTTCAGCCACCCTGGTGGTACCTGGCATGACACGATGCGCATCAACATACTAGATAACCATCTGGTAGGTGATACATCAAAAATTGTTCTCAGAATAAAAGGGGTGAGGCAAAATACATCTGCCGATACTTTTTATACTATGACTATTATTGACACCGGTGCGCTATTCGTTTCATTCAAAGGGGCCGGATTTGCACACCTGAAAACTGACAGCATAGGCTATGTGCAGGTTTATAGCAGTGCACCTGCAAAATTTCCTATCT
>JAFDYP010000597.1 GCA_018267355.1 Bacteroidota bacterium | reverse complement strand
TGCCATTGTAGCCCGGTTTTACATTGCGCTTCATCACTACATTGATGATGCCGCCTGATGCCGCCGCTTCAAACTTTGCAGAGGGATTAGTGATAACTTCTATCTTGTCTATCTGGTCAGCAGGTATCTGCTCCAGTGTGAGGGTAGTAGGCTTGCCGTCTACATATATCTGCGGCGAATTATTGCGGAGCGTCACATTGCCATCGGCATCAGTAGAGACGCTAGGTATATTCTTCATCGCGTCTAGTGCCGTACCGCCACGTACAGAGAGGTCACTACCTACGTTAAAGACTTTGCGGTCTACCTTGAGCTCCATATTGGATTTTGTGGCTGTCACGTCTACTTCCTTCAGCTTTGTAGCATCTGCCGTCATGACCAGATTGCCTACATCCTGCTCCATTTTATTGGGCGTGATCACCACCTTCCGCACGATGTCTTTGTACCCGATAAAGGTGACCTTGAGATTATACGCACCAAACGGCAGGTCTGTCAGTGAAAAATCTCCGTTATCCTCTGTGAGCTGCCCGGTGATCAGAGAGTCCTTCATGGTGACCAGGGAGACTGCTGCATAGCCTACGGGTTTCTTTTGTGCATCTATCAGCTTGCCGTAGATATGACCTATGCTCATCTTCATACCTCCGGAGCCCGGTGCTCCTGGTACACTGCCGCCTGTTGCGCCGGGGTATTGCCCTTGCGGCCTGCCGGTGGGCTGACCCGCACCCTGAGGCTGTGCCGGTGCTGGTGGGGCAGATGGTGCTCCCGTGGTGGCTGGAGCAGACGTGGTACCAGCCGGGGGCGCCGGTACTACAGCAGGCTGGGTCTGTATAGGGGCCGATACGGGGGTATCTGCCACAGATTTGCTCAGCCCGTTGGTAGGAGGCAAAGCGGGCGTATCGCTATGCACCGGTGCCGCCACTGGGGTGGCTATGGCTGGCTGGCTGGCCGTCGGCCGTGGAGCCCGACCGGTGATGACGCGCAGGATAGAGTCAGCCTCTGCATGGGAGCGCGCTATACGCAGGGAGTCTTCATTCTGGGCAAAGGTCGTAAATGTAATGGCCGTCAGAAAAATGGTAAGTAGTACCGGGGATCTTTTCATATAAAACATTCGGATGAACCGAGCGGCGAATGTACAGCGTTCCTTGACGTATTTATATACCGTTTCGGCCAATAAACCAAAATCAAAGGCGTTTTATCTAATGAAAGATAAAATACGTTAACGACTATCCCTGACCTAAATACAAGGAAAGATCAAAGTTCCTTCCTGAGGCGTGCCACAGGCAGATTGAGTTGCTCACGGTACTTGGCTACAGTGCGGCGGGCGATATTGTACCCCTTCTCCATCAGGTATTCGGTGAGCTTCTGATCAGACAGCGGGTCGTTCTTATCCTCCATGCCGATCAGGTCGCTGAGTATCTTCTTTACCTCGCGGGTAGAGACCTCTTCACCTTCATCATTGGTGAGCGACTCGGAGAAGAAGGACTTCAGCAGCAGCGTACCAAATTCCGTTTGTACGTATTTTGAGTTTGCCACACGCGAGATAGTAGAGATATCGAGACCGGTCTTCTCGGCTACATCTTTTAGGATCATAGGGCGCAGTTTAGTCTCGTCACCGCTAATCAGATAGTCATACTGCAGCTCCATGATGGTCTGCATGGTCACGATCATCGTATTTTGGCGCTGCTGTATTGCATCTATAAACCACTTGGCAGATTCGATTTTCTGCTTGATGAACATGATTGCCTCTTTCTGGCTCTTTGATTTGATCTTGGCTCTTTTGTAGTCAGAGATCATATCGCGGAAGGTATTGCTGATACGGAGCTCAGGAGCATTGGCAGAGTTGAGCGTCAGGATCAGTTCGCCGTTATTATTAGTGATGATATAGTCAGGTATGATGAACTGCTCCGCACTTAGCCCTCCTGAGAAGGAACTGCCTGGCTTTGGATTGAGGCTGATGATCTCGGTCACGGCCATTTTGAGTTCATGCGCATCGAGGCCCAGGGATTTTTCCAGCTTCTCATAGTGCTTCTTTGCAAAGGCATCAAACTGCTTCTCTATGATCCGGATCGCATTGTCGGTATGCATGGTCGGATCGTCTTTGCGCTTCAGCTGTAGCAGCAAGCACTCCTCCAGCGTACGGGCGCCGACACCGGCCGGCTCAAAACTCTGGATGAGCGAGAGCAGGTATGCCAGTTCTTTCTCATCAGTCATAATATTCTGAGAGAATGCAAGGTCATCTATGATCGCGTCCAGATCGCGGCGCAGGTATCCATCATCATCTATGCTCCCTATCAGGTGCATGGTGATCGCCTTTTCGCGATCGCTGATAGGCAGCATGCCTACCTGCTCCTCCAGGTATTCATGGAATGTAGAACTCACAGCTACCGGTATAGTCTTGCCCTCATCATCCGGGTCAGCAAATTCATTAGGGTCTTTGGTCTTGTATTCTGCTACACCCTCATCTGACTCGTCATAAAACTCAGTCATATCCAGGTCATCATCCTTATTTATCTCAGGCTCCGATTGCTCAGTATCAAAGTCATCATTAGGCTCCTGCATCTCTTCGGTAGGGCCTGGTTCGGTTTCCTCGGTTTGGGCAAACTCCTCCTCGTCCTCGGTAGCTACCTCCAGGGCAGGATTAACTTCGATCTCTTCCTTGATGCGCTGGTCCAGCTGGGCAGTGGGTATCTGCAGCAGTTTCATCAACTGTATCTGCTGAGGGGAAAGTTTCTGTAAAAGCTTCTGTGAAAGATTCTGGTTGAGCATAGCAGTAAGTTTATGGCACAACCAAAGTTAGGGAAAAAGAAATGAAAGGATAAAATTTATTCCACAAAAATTGTACCGAATTTTATTTTCCTAGGATTATCAAGGGTTTGAGGCATGCCCCCAGGAAATCCAAACAGCTTAAATTAAAGGATTTCTCTTATTTTGGCAGCATGATCTTTTTCAGGAAAACACTGCCGTTCCTTTTACTTGCATTCCTGATGTCGGTATTGGTGCGTGTACCTGAGCTGGGGCGTCCTCTGTCCAAGCACCATGAGTTTTGTACCGCGGTCTCGCTACGCATATTGCAGATCTGGTATGACAACGGGACCACGAGCTATGAGGCAGAGCCGGTCATGACCTACAATACACCTGCAGACAAATTCATCAACAATGACGCCAATGCCAGTGGCAGGATGATAGATGAGGCCGGCAACTACTACTATGTATCGCATCCCCCATTTGCTTACTATTTCCCTTATGCTATTTTCAAAGTGCTGCATGTACGGCCGGATGTATTGCCGCTGCAGCTGTTAAACCTGTTATTTCATTTCCTCTCAGCACTCTTCGTCTATTTTACGGTCTGCCTGCTCAGTTTCAACAGAGCCCGCAGCTACCTGCATGTACCATCTTTTGTAGCTTATTGTATTTATCTCTTCCTGCCGGCTACATTATGGTTTCAAGGCAATGTATATATGAGTGATATGGCTGTGCAGCTGCCATTTATTATTGGCGTGTACACTGTACTGAAAATGATCTTCCGGCAGCGCTTTTATGTACCCAAGTATATCGTACTGTATGCTGCGATCTTATTTGTCATGATCTATACCTCATGGCTGGGAGTGTTTTTTGCCTTTGGGGTACTGGTATACAGCCTGCTGCATGTGAGGTCTATACCTGGCTTCCGCGTGCTTATATGGTCTACAGTGATCATTACATTCTTTGCGCTAAACCTGATCATCTATCAGTATGCGCTCATAGCCGGCCAGGAAGCCTACCTGCATGAGATACTCAACCGCTACCTGATGCGCGGCAGTATAGGAATCCGGCATCACGGTTTCTTTTATTTCTTCTTCTCCTATTTCTTCCTTTTCAAGGATCTGATCTATAACTACCTTGTCAACTATCTTCCTGTCTACCTATTGATCGCGGCCTTCCTGTGGCTGGGCGCTACGAAGGCTAAACTAAAGATCGTCTTCTCAGAAAATGGCTATCGCTTCATATGGCTGTCTATACTGCCGGTGGTGCTGATGCATATTTTCTTCCTCCAGTATTCCTCGCATGATTTTACTGTGCTGTATGCTTCGCTTTTCTTCAGCGTACTGCTCGGTATCCTTTATGATAAAGTGCGGAAATCCGGGGCCTTTTCTGAGCGCACCATCAATGGATTAGTGCTATTCACTATCGTGATCCTGATCGTGCAGTTCTATGTGACAAACCTACCCGGTAGCACCTCCATCACAGGAGCACCATATGACCGTGAGATGAAACTGGGCCAGTCCATCAGGGCGCAAAGCGCATCCGACGAGGTCATCTTTACCAATATGAAACCCACACCGCAGATGGTATTTTATGCCGGTAGGAATATGAAGGAAGTAGCGTCCGAGCAAGAGGCAAAAGATTTTCTCAGACAGAGAAAAATGACAAAAGGTGTTTATTTTGACATCCGCATGTATACAGATGATGCACCTGTGAAGCATACGATCACCATACAATAAACAAAAAGAAGCAAGAGATGAGTGTAAACACTATACCTATCGTAGATCTGAGCCAGTTCACTGCGGGAGATGACCGCAGCAAGCAGCAGTTTGTAGAGCAGTTGGGCCGTGCCTTTGAAGAGACAGGATTTGTATCAGTAAAGAATCATGGTGTCTCACAACAGCTGGTGGATGACTATTATGCAGCCGTACAGCAGTTTTTTGCGCTGCCTACAGAGACCAAAAGGAAATATGAGATACCAGGGCTGGCCGGCCAGCGTGGTTACACATCTTTTGGCCGTGAGCAGGCTAAGGGATTTGATGCACCGGACCTGAAGGAATTCTGGCAGATGGGTCAGATAGTAGAAGATGGTGACCCCATCAAGAATGAATACCCGGATAATGTATCAGTGCCTGATGTTCCCAACTTTGATGAGAAAGGACGCGAACTTTTCAAAGCATTTGAGAAGTGTGGTATCGAGCTACTACAGGCTATAGCCATCCACCTCGGCATCGGTGAGTTTTACTTTGACAAGTATGTGCATAATGGCAACTCGATCCTGCGCGCTATCCACTACCCTCCTATCACACAGGAGCCTAAGAATGCGATCCGTGCCGAGCAGCATGAGGATATCAACCTGATCACCCTGCTGGTGGGCGCCTCAGCAGAGGGCCTGCAGCTACTGAGCAAGCAAAACGAATGGCTGGACATCACCGCCCCGGAGGGTTGCTTTGTGGTGAATGTGGGTGATATGCTCCAGCGCCTGACCAATAACCGCCTGCGCTCCACTACGCACCGTGTGGTCAACCCGCCGCGCGAGAAATGGGCCAATCCACGTTATTCCATCCCATTCTTCACACACCCTAAGAGTAGCATGCCGCTGGACTGCCTGAGCAGCTGCGTAGATGAGCGCCACCCGCTGCAGTATGAGCCGATCACAGCCGGCGAGTACCTGGATGAGCGCCTGCGCGAGATAGGCCTGAAGAAATAACCCTACCATTCCCATATCTGTGAAACGCGTATTACCATTACTATGGATACTGCTGGCCGTACATACGGCCGGGGCACAGCATGTGCGCCTCATGAATGATCATAGCCCTATGGTGCGCCGCATGATGGAGCTATACCACTGCTGCCCTCCCGACCGTAATGTCATGAACCGCCGTATACTGGAGACCCTCTCACGGGAGCTCGACCCGGGCCATCTCATACTATCTGCGCGGGATGTAGATACCATTATGTCATCAGGACTCATGCTCGATGCGGAACTGGACGGGCGCAATAGCGACTTTATCAGCAAGGTCATGGCGCTATACAAACTGCGGGTGCGGGCGGCAGATAGCCTGCTGGATGTGATATTGAGCCGTCCACTGGACCTACGGGTGCCGGGCACTGCTCTGGCCATAGATACCACGCTCGCTACAGACCGTGCGGCGCTGTACCAGCGGCTGCAGACCCGTGTCAAACTCTCGTGCCTCTATCGACTGGGCAATATGGCTTTGAGTGACTCTACAGCCACAGGGACCAGCATTTTAAAAAATCTGCCACAGGTGCAGGAGAAAGTACTACGCACTGAGCACAGGCAACTGCGCAGGCTGATCTCACAGCCCGCAGACTATGAGGAGATGATGCTCACCGAGCTATACGATGCGATATGCAAGTCTTTTGACCCACACAGTGACTTCTTTACCAGCGAGCGGCGACAGAAATTTGTAGGTGTAGTGACAGGTGAGCATATGCGCTACGGATTTACCGTAGATGAGAACGATGCCGGCGAACCTTACATCTCAGCCATAGATCCCGGTAGCGCTGCCTGGAGGTCAGGCGACCTCAATGCCGGAGATGTGATCACCGCGCTACACTGGCAGGGAGAAGAATCTGTGGACCTGCTGGGCGCAGATGACGATGAAGTAGAGGAACTGCTGCATAACCATACACAGGACAAAGTAGACCTGACCGTGCGCAAGTCTGACGGAACGATCAAAACCGTGAAACTGCAAAAATCTAAAGTGCAGGATGAAGAAAGTATGGTACGCAGCTATGTGCTGGACGGCACACCCAGGGTGGGCTACATTGTTTTGCCGGGCTTCTACTCAAACTGGGAAAACAAAGGTGGGAAAACCTGTGGCGACGATGTAGCCAAAGAAGTGATCAAGCTAAAAGGAGAGCACGTAGATGCGATCATCCTGGACCTCAGATATAATGGAGGTGGCTCTATGCAGGAAGCGATGGCCCTGGCGGGTATCTTTATAGATGAAGGAGCCATGGTATCTCTCCGGGCCAATAAAGGCAAGGTGCGCAGCCTGCCAGACCCAAACCGGGGCACCATCTATGACGGTCCGCTGCTGGTCATGGTCAATCACTCCAGCGCCTCGGCATCAGAGCTGGTGGCTGGTGTGCTGCAGGATTACCATCGTGCCATCATAGCCGGCAGTCCGACCTACGGCAAAGCTACCATGCAGGTGGTGCTGCCGGTAGATACGTCACTCGACCTCACTACAGCCACAGAGAAAACACTGGGGGCGGGGACCGAGTTTATCAAAGTGACCGACGGTCGGATCTATCGCGTCACCGGCCGCTCCAATCAGCTCAATGGCGTCCTGCCTGATATACATCTGCCTGACCTGACAGAGTCCGTGCCCTACGGAGAAGCTACAGAGCATTATGCACTAATGCCGGATACTGTGCGCCGGGCTGCATATTTCTCTCCGCTCGCGCCGCTGCCTATACCGGCGCTCTCTGTAGCGGCTGAGACACGCATACGCACCGGGGCGGCATGGCACATGGAGGATTCGCTCATCTTATTTCAATCACGCCAGTACAGCCCCTCGCTCTCCGTACCACTGGAGATCAATGCTTACATCAGTATGGTACGGCAGATGAGAAACAAGTCGGCAGCACTGAAAAAAGCTACTGCTCCCGATGCACCGTACAAGCCAGCCTACATGCTGGCAGATCTGGAGCACGTCCGTGCAGAATACGATTCTGATACTGAGCGCAATAAGCCATTGGAAAAGATAGGCCACGACCTATATTTGCAGGAATGTTTTTCTATTATTGCTGACTATTTAAACAATCAAAAAAAATAATCTATGTCTATCCTACTGAAGCGTATAGCTCTGGCCGTGACATTATCGGCCTGGCTCACCTCCGTATCTGCACAGTCAGACAAAGCCTGGGAATACGTAAACCGCGTCACAGCCAGCGAGCATCAGATCACGGCAGAGATGCTGGGCTACATCAGCGCCGTAGCTCACAGCAAGAGCGCCAAGAAAGTAAGTAAAGAGCGTAGCGAGGCTATCGCTGCTATCTCAGCAGCCCGTGCCAAGGCATCTCACCTGCCCGACTTTGAGGGAGACTCTGCCATGCGCGTCGCCTCTTATGAGTACTTCAATGTATGCTACGTGGTGATGAAAGAAGACTACGGCAAGATCATGGACCTGGAGGAGATAGCCGATCAGTCCTATGACAATATGGAGGCGTACATCAAAGCGCAGGAACTAGCCAATGACAAGGAGTCGGAAGCTTTTGACAAATTTGACCGTGAGCTGAGGGCCTTTGCTGCAAAGCATAATATCACCATCAATGAGGATAACTCCAAAGAAGGACAGCAGGCCAAAATAGCGGGCCAGGTGACCAAGTACACCAATAACGTGTTCCTAACCTTCTACAAATGCGAAAGCAATGAAAAGCACCTGATGGAGGCCATAGATAAAAAAGACGTAAATGGTATAGAGCAGAGCAAGGGTGCGCTGGTCAAAA
The DNA here is from genome assembly GCA_018267355.1 of Bacteroidota bacterium. Classification (GTDB taxonomy): domain Bacteria; phylum Bacteroidota; class Bacteroidia; order Chitinophagales; family LD1; genus UBA1941. The sequence goes on along the minus strand of JAFDYP010000597.1, from coordinate 271 downwards.
GCTGCCAGGACGCCCTGCCTAAGCTCCAGGATATAGGCGGATACGAAAGTGATGTGACCATGATAGAGGCTTGCAAAAAACTTATTGCCTTTTACAAAAGCGAAGCTGATAAAACACCTGTCATGACAGACTACATCATCAAGAATGACAACTTCCAGAAGCTGAAAACTGCTATGGATAAAAAAGGGGGTGGAGGCTCTCAGGAAGAGGTAGATAACTTTAACAAGGCAGTAAACGATATCAACGCATCTGTGAACACTTATAACAAAAC
>JAFDYP010000596.1 GCA_018267355.1 Bacteroidota bacterium | reverse complement strand
CTATGAAAGGCACACTTTCAGATACAATGATGCGGTCAGCGGCCTGCGGATGATGCTGTGGGGACTGTTCAAGAAAGTAGTGATAGCAGACCGACTGGCACTGCTGACAGACCCTGTATTCAATCATCCTCACGACTATCCTGCGCTGACACTGGTGATCGCTACCATATTTTTCACGTATCAGATCTATTGCGACTTCTCCGGTTATTCGGATATAGCTATAGGGTCCGCCAGGGTCATGGGATTTAAGCTCATGCGCAATTTTAACCGCCCGTATGCTGCTGAGAGCATTTCAGAATTCTGGAGCAGGTGGCACATCTCACTCTCTACCTGGTTTCGCGACTATCTTTATATACCACTGGGAGGAAACAGAGTGGCAGTGCCGCGCTGGTTCTTCAACCTGTTTTTTGTTTTTCTGGTAAGTGGATTCTGGCACGGTGCCAACTGGACTTTTCTGATCTGGGGCATGCTACATGGCACCTATCTCATAGTGGCAATAGTCAAGGACAAAGCGAAGGAAAAGTACATGGGTGCCAAACCTGACAAGAACAAGCCCGTATCTGTGGTGGACGTAGGCATCACCTTTGCGCTGGCAGCAGTGGCCTGGGTTTTCTTTCGCGCCAATACCGTGACTGATGCATGCTATATCATAGGTCGCCTGCCTTATGCCATATCAGATGTATGGCATATCGTGCGTGCGCATGATATCAGTTTCCTGAAAATATGGAAGATACAACAGTTTGACTCTGTGCTCAAACTGGCAGGAACATTTGCGCTGATAGCTTTTCTCGAGGCCAGTCAATATATACAGGAGCATTACAAGTTTCTGTCACAGCTGGCGGTCCGGCCATTTTATTACAGGTGGGCGATATATTATACCTTGATATTTATTATTCTATTCTTCGGCGTGTTTGAAAACCGGCAGTTTATTTACTTTCAATTTTAGAGAATGGATGCAAAGAGGTTTTTTAAGCGGCTTTTACTTTTCGGCATCCCGTTCATATTTACGCTGCCTGTAGTAGAATATGGATTGTCAAAGATCCCAAACAGCTATAATACCAAGCGTGCCTACCTGGAAATGCAACTGGACAGCATAGAAGTGATCAGTACCGGTACCTCTCATGCTGTATTTTCGATAGATCCGCAATATATATCCAGGCACTGCTTCAATCTGGGCAATGTGGGCCAGTCTATCTACTATGACAATGCCCTGCTGCAGATGTACCTGCCCAGGATGCCACACCTCAAAGAAGTGATCATACCTATCAGCTATTTCTCGCTCAACTATCGGCTATCTGACTCGCCTGAATCATGGCGCGCCTATTTCTACGCCAGGGTCTTTGGTATACCTGTGCGTATCCGTCACTTTATGGATTTTCTGGATTATACGTATCTCAAGATGTACTACCCGGAGACTGTGAAGTATACGTTGAAGTTTTGTAAAGTCAACCTCGCCCCCAATCTGACCCATGCAGGGTTTCTGATCAAAGACACCATTTTTACCGGCTTTCTGGATACGACAGGTGTACGCATCACCACAGAGCGTGCACTCTCAGGAGAGCATAGTATAGATCATACGGAGTGTCTGTCAGATCTGGAGAATATGGTAGCTACCCTCCGGAAGAAAGGTATCAAGGTGACATTTATCACCACACCTGCTATGAAAGAATACCGGGATATATGCGATCAGCGACTATGGCAGCAAAACTATGAAGAGATAAATGCATTATGCCGGAAGTACAATTGCGATTACAGAAACTATCTGGATGATGCGCGTTTTGTACCTGCAGATTTCAATGACTACAGCCACACAAATTATATGGGTGCGGCCAAGTTCAGTAAGATATTAGATCAGGAGATCGTATCTGAAATAGATAAATAAGGACTATGACATCTCATTTGCTGCGCCGCATGAGCGGCTCTTATTTTGATGCTGCGAGAATAATCCTGCTCACCGTGCTGATGGCAGGTTGCCAGCAGCATAGCTTCAAAGACGGAAAGCCTGCGCGCTGTGTGGGAGTGAAAGATGGTGATACGATAGTGGTGGTGCTGGATGGCCAGCAGGTGACTATCCGCCTGGCTGAGGTAGACTGCCCGGAGAAGAGCCAGGCCTATGGCCAGCGTGCAAGGCAGTACACATCAGGATTATGTTTTGGCAAGGAAGTAAGTATAGTGGAAAAGAATAAGGACCGCTACGGCAGGACGATAGCGATAGTCTATGTAGATGATACGACAGTGCTGAATAAGGAGCTGGTCAAGGCCGGTATGGCATGGCGCTATGTGCAGTACTCAGATGATCCGGTATACGGCGAGCTAGAAGACGAAGCGCGCAATGCGCATCGCGGCCTCTGGGCAGATGAGAACCCCGAGGCACCTTGGGAATTTCGCAAGCATGGCAGGGCGCCGTCGCATCCTATTCACAAGAAGAAGTATCATGAGGTAGAGGAGGAGGTAGAGAGCTGACAGCCCCTCTAAATCTCCCCAAAGGGGAGACTTAATATAATTTCCGACAAGCTTTAGCTCATACAGCCATCTCCTGCTGCATAGAACGTATGGATACACAGAAGGGTAACGGTAAGACTGGTCTTTTCTAAAATTATCCCAATGTGCTCATAGCCGCGTCGGCTATGCTCTGCATCCGCTTTTTGTCAGAGAAGGCCTTGCCTACGGTATTCATACCCTGCAGGGTAGTGACGATATGCATGGCAATGCTCTCTACGGGGAGCGTGGGTGCAAGTTCTTTGGTTTTGATCCCCTTTTTGATGGCAGTGAGAAATATCTCGTACATGCTATTGAGGTTGCGCTGGGCTATTTCCTTGACATCTTTGTCGTGAGGGATCATCTCCAATGCTGCATTATTGATCAGGCAGCCTTTGCTTTTCTTATCCTGGGTCTGGGCGGCTATCGCCTTGTCAAAGTAGGAGCGGAAGAGCTGGCGCACGGGCAGGTCCTGGGCAAAGTGTGCTTTGAGCGCCTCGCCATTTTTCTCAGAGTAGTGGTTGAGCACCTCTACAAAGAGGGTATGTTTATCTCCGTAGGTATCATAGATACTCTGACGATTGATACACATACCCTCTGTGAGGTCAGCGAAACTCGTACCGTTGTATCCATTGCACCAGAAGACCTCGAGTGCTTTCTCGAGTACCTCTTCGCGTTCAAATTCTTTCTGCCGTGGCATAGTGGATACAAAGATACGATTAAGGTATTATCGGCGCAATCCGATACCACCGTCTACCAGCAGGTCAGCGCCGGTGATAAATGATGCCTCGGGTGACGATAGGTAAACTACCGCACGGGCTACCTCCTCGGCACGGCCCAGGCGGCCTACAGGTACCGAGGTCTCGAGCGTAGTGCGGAATCCGGCCTTCACATCATCAGGCAGTCCTGATTTGTCAAAGATAGGTGTGTCTATAGGGCCGGGGCTGACTACGTTCACACGGATATTTTTGGCAGAGAGCTCATTGGCAGCTACACGGCCTATAGATGTCACAGCGGCTTTGGTAGCAGCGTAGGCACCGGCGTTTGCCATGGCACCGTTAGATACTACTGACGAGTTGAGCACTACGGAGGCGCCATCGGCCAGATGCGGGATCAGCTTCTGAAGGGTGAAGAAGAGACCCTTTACATTGGTATTAAACATGGCATCGTAGGCCTCCTCTGTGGTATGCTCTATCGGGGCAAAAAGAGCGATACCTGCATTGAGGAAGAGTACGTCTACCTTTTTGCCACTGTCGCTGATCGCCTTTACCAGTGTGTCGAGCGTCTTGATATCAGAGATATCTGAGAGCACTGTTTTGAGTTTAGGGTCATTGCCCAGGTGGCTGGCCGCTTGCTTCAGCTTATCTGCGCTGCGGCCGGTGATGAAAACTTCCGCGCCCTCGGCGAGGAAATGCTGGGCTGTGGAGAGGCCCATACCGGAGTTGCCCCCGGTGATGACGACTGTCTTGTTGGTGAACTTGCTCATTGTTTGAGATTGTAAAGTGTGATTAATT
>JAFDYP010000595.1 GCA_018267355.1 Bacteroidota bacterium | reverse complement strand
TGTTTCGGTAGCCTTTGGGGATTTAGCGGGCGTATTGTTGCTTTCTGCTTTCCTTGAAAAAGATATATTTGTACAATAACTATCGTCCATCATGAAGCAAACCATACTCGGACTCACCCTTTTGCTGCTCACATCATGCCTCTACGCTGCTACACCAGCGCCAGCCCCTCTGGGTACTGACACCGTCAAGGTCAAAAAGACCAAGGTGACAGAACCTAAAAAGAAAGAGGCCAAGACGGAAAAAAAGAAAGAAGCGAAGCCGGAGAAGAAGGCCGACGCAAAGCCTGCTCCTAAAGCGGAGACCACTACGACTACCTCTACCAGCCATAGCTCGGTGAGTAGCTCTAAGTTTCAGAAGCCATACAAGACATGGGCCCTGACGCTGAATGGCTCCTTTACCAATCCATATACAGACCTGAAGTACCGCCGCTTCCTCGGCGTGTCCAAGCCTAAGAACGAGTACCAGTGGGGTGTAGGCGTGGGTGCCATACACATGTTTGACGGTGCGTTTGGCATCATGGGCCAGTTCAACGCCGGTGCGCTGCAGGGCGTAGCCGATAGCAATATGGACAGCAAGTTTGACTACAAGGCCATGGTAGCATCGGGCATTGACCCTTCGGGAAATTACTTCAAGGGCATGTTTTACGAAGCATCGGCCAACCTCTACTGGGATATCACAAACACTGTATTCGGCATCAACCGTATGCTCCGCGCACGCAATAGCGGCAAGGACTACAAGCCACGCTGGGTATCACTGTACTCCTACGCCGGTATCGGTATCAACTACAGCAGTGTAAAGGTATACCACCTCAAAACCGGCCTGCTGGATAATAGCGGTACGTTCTTTAACGGTAGCACCACCAGCCTCGTAGTACCGGTGGGCCTGGGAGTGAAGTTTAAACTCAGCAAGCTGGTAGACCTGGGCCTCGAGGGTTCCTGGCATTTCACTTTCACAGATAAGCTGGACGGCCTCGAGTATGAGCATCACAACAACAAGCGCCGTGATGACTCCTACTCTATGATAGGCGCTACGCTCACCTTCAAGCTCGGTACTAAGAAGCGCGACAAGGAGCATATCGAGTGGAGGCATCCGCAGGAAGGCATCTACGCTGACCTCGACCGCATAGAGAAGCGCGTAGACAAGCTCTACAAAGACTCTGACGGCGATGGCGTGAGTGATGTATTTGACAAGGATAATGAGACACCGGAGGGCCAAAAGGTCTATGGCGATGGTACCGGTGTGGATAGTGACCGTGACGGCATACCTGACGAGAAGGACGTAGAGCCATTCTCTGATCCGGGCTCTAAGGTAGATGAGAACGGCAGGGCAGTAGATACTGACGATGACGGTGTGCCTGACACACGAGACCTCGAGCCAAACACACCTAAGGGCAACCTGGTAGATGCACGCGGCCGCTCGCTGAATGACAAGTTCGCTGACAAGAATGCAGATATGGGCAATGGCCGTGGCGGCTTCTTCTTCCCGTCTGTATACTTTGAGTTCAATAAGGATGATATCCAGCGCCAGTACGAGTCTGAGCTGCAGGCCATAGCCAAGACCCTGCGCGAAAATCAGGGCCTCACGCTGAAGGTGGTAGGCTACTGCGACCAGCGTGGTACAGTACCATATAATGATGACCTGGGCATGCGCCGTGCCAAGCAAGTGATAGACTATATGGTGCGTGTGTATGGCTTCCAGCCGGCACAGTTTGAGGCAGTATCTGTGGGCAACCGTGTGACGGAGAAAGCCGAGAACTGGATCAACCGCCGCGTAGATTTTGTAGCCAAGAAGTAAGCGGCGCTAAAGAGATAAGGAAAAGCACTACCCCCCGGGTGGTGCTTTTTTGTTTTACGGGGCACGCTTTTCATAGTATATTTAGCTGAACCATTGGTCCATATCAGGTCTCAGGTCCGTGTGAATAATTCCCATTACTCAAAAGCCATTTGTCAATAACTCTCCCGCAAAAAGTCGCTCATTTTGCACACCTTTGCATCATCCCACGCAGCCATTCATCCGCTGCCAGACCTATGAATATCTCCGTGGTTTTTTTATTAAGATAAGTATCCCCGAAAGACATGGGGGCCAGTTATTTGTTAAATCTCTGGTAGACAATATTAAATGCTGCCTAAAAAGGTCTATAAGCTGTTATTTAAAACATCCAGCATAATAATAATCTCCACCCAAGTTTATACTTAAAACGTAAATCCGTTTTCCAGATACAGTACATTTGCTGAAAATTAAAACTATGTATAATCAGGATTTTAAAGGTACTGCTACTGCGCAAATTTCAAACTCCATTGCAGAATTGTTTGGTATGAATAACCTTCAAAGTATAAGTAAATCTTTGCAATTAGAAGAGAGATATACTTTAATTGCGCTAGTTATTCGTGGCGTACAGAAGCAAAGGCTTTCTTTGCTTTGTATAGATAAGGAGAAAAGCATTGAAGGCAAACCTCATAAAGTTTTAATCCATGGAATTTTAGATAACCAAGAGAATGTTTTCGATCTATTTGAAACAATTGAGATCAAATTATATGACAGGAATGACTCTGAACATTCTGGAGAGTATGATGAAGAAATTAGTTGGACCTAATTAAACAATAGGCTCTATTTCCTGTATTATTCGCTCTACTGTTGCTGTCTCTCTCTCCCTGATAAATATTGCTATCTGGGTCATCAATTGCACATTAAAATTGGTTATCAATGTAACATTGGTACCATCTGGGAAGTATGGATTGCTATAATCGATCTTAAGATGCTTAAATCGAGTCCCCAGATTATAAGACTGGACAATGTCCAATGTTTGTAAGACGGTTGACTTTGTGTCTGGATGGTAAAGATCTTCACCATGAGTAATTTCATGAACCCTATACAGAACCAACCCACCTTGTATGAAAATTTCTTTGGTTAAAGCGAATCGG
>JAFDYP010000594.1 GCA_018267355.1 Bacteroidota bacterium | reverse complement strand
GAGGAGGAGTTTTTTCATGATTTGAAATTTAATAAGGGTTTAGTACGATGTGAAACTGTCTTTGAATAATTATGGCCGTCTGTCCGGTGGTCCCTGGCCGCGTGCATTTTTGGCCATGGTCTCCGCTATCATCTCGTCAAATTTTTGCTGCTGCTCCGGAGTGCACATCCTGCGCACCTGTGCCAGGTGGCGGTAGGTGATCTGTTCATTTTCTATCCTCAGCATGGCTATGCGGTGTATGAGAGAGTCTGCATAGGCAGAGGTATCACTGCCCCGCGAGAGGCTGCGGAATAGCTCATCGTGCAGTGTCCGCTCTTGTTCTCCTATGCTTCTCATTGCCGTGTGATGTTCATTACGTAGTTTCTCAAACTCCTCCTGCTGCTTTTGATCAAATTGAAGTTCTTTCAGCACCAATCCGCCCGGTCCGTGCCCGTCACGCGGTCCCCGGTCTGCTACCGACCTGTAGCCGTACCAGATATAGCCGAGTGAAAGCACATTCACGATCACCAGTACTACTACCAGGGTGGTCAGCGCTTTTATTTTGGGCATCTCACTCATTGTTCATCATTTCGCTGCCAAAAAATAAGTCCCCGATATCTGCCTGATGTGAGGTGCCTGACAGCCCAAAGAGCGCCTCCGGTCCGTGCATATGCCCGGTATGCGCACTGCCGGTATCAGGATGGCTGGTCAGTGTCGCAATATTCAATGCTATAAGCAGTGCCACAGAGGCCGCGATACGCCACAGCGTGCCGGTAGAGATGGTCATAGTGACCTGCCTGCTCCCGAGCCTGGCCTCTACGCGCGCCACCAGGTCCGGGGCCTTTGCCCGGTCCATGCTGTCTGCGCTATGCAGCGTGGCTTCTATCCATTTTTCCTTATTCATGGCCGTATTGTTCTTATAGACGCTATCCGCCAGCCTTTCCTTCGTTTAGCCTTGTTAAAGATTTCCTGACCTTAGTCATGCAGTTCCTTGTAGATATCCTCCAGTGCCCGCCGCAGGTTTTGTTTAGCCCGCTGCAGCAGTGATTCTACAGCGCCTTCATTGAGCTTCATGATCTCAGCTATCTCCCGCTGGCTCATTTGCTCCACCTTGCTCAGGGTAAAGGCGACCCGCTGGTTTTCGGGCAGGGAGTCTATAGCGCGGAAGAGATACATCGCCTTCTCCCTGTTTTCTTCTATTACCCCGGGGTGCACCCAGTTTACCGTTTTTGACGCTACCTCTGTATTCTCACCAGCTATGGAAAAGATAAACCCGAGGCGTTTCTTGCGCGAGCGGGATTTGATCAGGTCCAGTGACTTGGTCACCGTGATACGGTATACCCAGGTAGAGAGAGCGGCATCACCGCGAAAATTGTCTATCGAGTTCCAAACGGTGAGAAAGACATCTTGTGCCAGCTCCTCGGCATCATTGCTGTCCTTTACAAACGAGATAGCCGTATTATAGACGCGCTGCTGATACTGCGTGACAAATTCGCGCAGGACCGTGGCATTTTGCTCACGCAGCCCTTTCAGCAGCATCTCCTCAGTCATCTATATGTCGCAGTGGTATCTATATGGTGTTTATAGTTTGCTCGTAAGACGACAGAAAATAAGCGATTCCTTCGGCAAAGAAAAAAGCAAAATTTTCGGGTTTGTGACGGCGGTTGTGCCTAAACGAAAGCCCCGCCGGAGGCAGGGCTTAGTAGGATGATCTATGTGTGGTGTATTATAATAGTACGATTTTGCTATGCAGCTCAGAGCCCGCAGTGGTACGTATGCGGATGATATACACCCCCCGCGCGCGGTCACTCAGGTCCAGTACCGTAGTGCCGCCGGCACCGGCAGCAGTAGAGAGCAGACTGTGGCCTCCTATATCGAGCAGCTCGATATTGACAGGCTGCTCAGAGGCTTGGGTGTAATCTACAATGATGCGGTCATGTGCAGGATTGGGATAGACAGAGATCGAGGCCGCAGCGATGTCATTGATACCATTGACAAAGGAAACACGCACACTGTCTGTACGGCTGCAGTGAGACTGGTCTGTAGTAGTCACGTAGTATACTCCGGCATTGAGTCCCGAGATACTGGATGTGGTATCACCATTGCTCCAGACCCAGTGATATGGCGGATTGCCCAATGTATCATGCACACTTGCCGACCCATCTGCCGCACTGGCCGAGGATGCCTGTGTAGAGGAGGTATGTGCTACCATGGGCTCAAAGATCAGCCCGCGTATAGCAGAGATAGCCGCGAGCGTAGAGAACTGGCCGCATAGGTTATGGTCATAAGTACTTCCCACATTTAGGGTATCTACTGTCACTGCGCCATTGCTCACAAAGTGGGAATAAGCCACCGCGGTATGATGCCATGGTATGATCTCATCTGCTGTACAGAAGAAGAGCTTGATCGGGTTATTGGGCGTCCAGTTATATGCGTCATTTTTCCTGAGCAGTTGAGTAAAGTAGTTGTTGGGGTCATTCTGCAGTGTGTCTATGACAGCCTGCTGCAGCACCTGATTAGGCACTGACGGCATCACACCATTGATCTGATAAGCTTCTCTGGTGCCATTGTACTGTGCCGGTAAGATACTGTCATAAGGAGTCACAAAAATATCGGAGTCGCTGGCGGCATAATGGTAGATGCGGTTGTAGCTCAGAAAGAGTGCTGCCAGGTATGACGGGTCATTATAGTTGTTATTAGACAGGATCATTTCATTTTGCATAGTGCCGCTCAGATCATAGTATCCGGCTATGGCGCCTGCTCCAGTCACCTGTATCTGGGGCAGGTAGGTTTGTATATACTGATTGGCAGCTACAGTGGCATATGCCCCCTCTGCGATACCGGCCAGAAAGAGCTGCTGATTGTACGCAGCGCCCATGGTATCTACGGTCTCACGCACCGCGCGCAGCATATCTACTACAGGAGTAGCCTCTGACTGCAGCTGGAGGAAGGGGTGGTCTCCCGGTCCGCTACCCAGGCCTAGTCCGTCCGGCAGCATAGTGATGAGCCCCAGTGAGCCACCTGCCAGGCCGATGAACCACTCATATTTGTAATTGCTGGGAGCATCATTTCTGCGAAATACATTGTTGTGCTGATAGCTTAGCATAGGTACGTCGCACGGTGTACCCTGTGGCACCACCAGCAGTCCTGAGGCAGTAGTAGGTGTGCTGTCTGCGGCTACGGTATTATAGATCACTTTATAGGTCTTTACTGGATATACGGTAGTCAGGATGCCTGATGGTACTCCCTGAGCAGCGAGTATCGAGTCTATCTGTGGTTTGGTAAAGTAATGCTGAAAGATCACCTGTGAGGCAAACTGTGCGTGCGCCACCACGGCAGTGCATAGCACCAGAAGCAAAGACAAAGATTTTTTCATAAACGGGTTGATGTGTAATGTTTCGCCAAAGACGGGCATCCCGTAAAAGTAATGAAAGCAAAGTAAAACCTGTGTTAATCCGCTATGGCAAATCGCACTTTTTTGCCTTTGATCTTGTGTTCACTTATTGCGCGTAGCGTCTTGCTGATTTTAGCAGAGCTGACTGCTACGTAGGCAGCCTTATCCAGCACCTCTATGCGGCCTACTTCATCTTTTTGTAAACCACCCTTTTGCAGGAGCAGGCCTACAATATCGGTCTTGTTGATCTTGTCCTTTTTGCCAGCGGCGATGTAGAGCGTTTTCCATTCCGGCTCGGGTAGCGGGGTAAAATGATCAGGCAGCGCTTCTTCTTCCACAGCACCGGCCACAAACGCCGGGATATGATCTTTGCTCTCCAGTAGCAGATAGGCTGTGCCATCGGCATGCATGCGGGCCGTGCGGCCATTGCGATGTGTAAACGCCTCTGCTGTGACCGGCAGCTGGTAGTGGATGATGTGGCGTATCTCAGGTATATCCAGTCCGCGCGAGGCCAGGTCTGTGGTCACGAGTATATTGGTACTGCCATTGCGCAGCATGATGAGTGCTTTCTCACGGTCTGGCTGCTCCATCTCTCCGTGGTAGATACCGTGCGCTATATTCATACTACGTAGCTGTACACTCACTCTTTTCACGGCATCTCGGTGATTGCAGAATATGATGCTTGATTCACCTCCCAGCTTGCTCAGTAGAAACGCCAGACCCTCAGGACGTGTCAGTTCTTCAGGTACATGTACAGCCTTCAGTGCTAGTACGGAGGTAGAGGTCTTCCCATGCGTGAAGTCAAGCACCCTGGGCTGTTGTATTTTTAGAAAGGGAGGGATGCGCTCCAGCGCAGTAGCCGATGTCAGTACCTTTCTGCGCAGTGCGGGCAGCTCTGATACTATAAAAGCGATATCCTCCTGAAATCCCAGCTCCAGAGACTTGTCAAATTCATCCATCACCAGGGTGTTTACGCTGCTCAGATCAATATTTTGAGCGCGGATATGATGACCGATGCGGCCGGGTGTACCTACCAGCACCGCCGGTGGGTGGCTGAAATTATTTTCCTCTGTACGTACAGAGTGCCCGCCATAGCAGCTATTTACTTTGTAGCCTGTACTCATCTGGCGAAAAACGCTCTCGATCTGGATAGCGAGCTCACGCGAGGGGACTACGATCAGCGCCTGTACGCCGGTCATATCCGGCTGTATCAGCGCCGCCACTGGTATTAGAAAGCCGAGCGTCTTGCCCGAGCCGGTGGGAGAGAGCAGTATCACGTTTTCCGACTGTGGTACAGCCTCCATCATGCCCTGCTGCATCTCATTGAGCGCGGCGATATTCAGGCGGGAGAGTATGGCGGCGACATCCATGCTCATTCTTCTTCCAGGGGGACCTGCTCCTCATTGGTCAGGTCCAGTATATGGTGGCCTATCACCAGTTCTTCATCCAGGTCTACCACTACTACTACAAAGACCTCCTCCTTGTCAGTAGGCAGCAGTACGTGCTCAAAGGTCTCATCCTCGTTCCAGTAGACTATTTCTACCTCTTGCTTCTCCAGTACCTCCTGAGTTACTATTCCATGCTTTACCAGATGGGCTACATACGGCCATATATCTACCGTAGCATCTGTAGTCTCGGTCACGTCTGTCATCTCTTCTGACATCGTATCCAGGTACTCTTCGTATGTGAGTTCTGTGATCATATTTTACTCCTTGCTATCAATAAAAAAGCGGGACCGATGATCCCGCTTATAGTTAGTTGTTGATCGTTATTTACTTCTCTGCGTCACCTATGTGCACCAGTATACGGCCGCAGTGCTCGCAGGTGATGATACGACGCTTAGAGCGGATCTCAGCCTGGCGCTGTGGTGGTATCTTAGCATAGCAGCCACCGCAGCTATCGCGGAGTACGGCTACTACAGCCAGGCCATTGCGGTAGGCACCACGTATGCGGTGGTAGGCCTTCAGCAGGCGCTCTTCTACCTTCTTGGCAGCCTTGTCAGACTCTTTCTTCAGCTCGTCTTCTTCTTTCTCGGTCTCAGCTATGATCTTATCGAGCTCTTTCTTCTTAGCCTTCAGTTCTTTCTCGCGTGTAGCGATATTGCCCTCAGTTTCTTCTATCAGGCCTTTCTTGATATCAGTCTTGCCCGTAGCGTCGGTGATCTTCTTTTCTGAGAGTTGGATCTCTAGCTTCTGCAGCTCTATCTCCTTGCTCAGTGCTTCAAACTCACGGTTGTTCTTCACCGTGTTTTGCTGCTTCTCATAGCGGGTGATCAGCTCCTTGGCCATCGCCTTCGCATTCTTGCGGTTGGCTACTTCCTCGTCCAGCTCAGCCAGTTCTTCATTCAGGTGGCCCAGGCGCACGTTGAGGCCGGCTATCACGTCTTCGAGTATTTGTACTTCCTCAGGGAGCTCACCCTTCAGGATCTTTATCTTGTCTACTTTGGTATCTATCTGCTGGAGGTTCCAGAGTTGGT
>JAFDYP010000593.1 GCA_018267355.1 Bacteroidota bacterium | reverse complement strand
TGTAGACATGGTTGTTGTTATGTTTTAAGTTGTTTGTATTTTATTATTTGAGTTTGCGACGGAGGAAGTAGGTAGGTCCGTTATCTGTCATGGATGAATTCCATACTTCCCAACCTTGATCCTTCATTTTACTTATCTCTTGCAATACAGGTGTATAATCTCCAATGTTAGCATTGAACTTAATCTCTTCAAATTCTTGCCCTTCAACAGATTTCCAAATTTTGCCTATCGTAGACAATTGCTTTAATACCGCCTGCTCATATTTCTCCTGCGCCATCAGCGTAGTGCCAATGATCATCATGAATGCGATGAGTATGTTTTTCAGTTTCATTTGTTACGTCAACTTCGTTTTATATATAGTGTCCTTTGCGACACTTTATTCCATTTTAAAAATCATCAGCGATATAAAGTCAAAGCAATCTTCAACTTAAGATATCCGATGCGATCCAGCCAAAATCCGTCTCTGCAAGATCTTTCCAATAAGGATTCTTAGCTGTGATCAACTGAATCTTCTTCGCACGTGAGCCAGCCTTGATCTGATATTCGCGGTTCACGGCTTCTTCAGCAGTTTGAAACGCTTCATACCAGACCAGCTTGTTTACATTGTACCTTGCGGTAAAGGCATTGGGAAAGAATTTGATGACATGCTCCTCCCATCTGCTATGTAAACTGTCCGCGCTACCGGTGTAAAGAACGTTGTTGCTTGCATTTGTAAAGATGTAAGCATAGTACGGGTTCATTGGGTTCTTGTTTCTTAGGTTACTGCTTTCTTAGGCCGGGTTCTTGCTTAAGTTGAAGATTGCTTCGAGAAATATCATTTCTATTTTTTCTAGTTGAATTTCTCTCGCAAATGTTCCTCTTTTTTAGGCCTTCGGGCTGCTTACCTTTTGATGGCAGCAAGCCTATTAAAAAGCTACGGGAAACATCTTGGCTGATGTTTCCCGTAGTGTATAGTCTTAGCTGATGAATTCGTAGATGCCTGCGATGCCTTGGCCGCCACCGATACAGGCTGTAGCCATGCCGTATTTAGCGCCGGTGCGGCGGGCTTCGTTGTAGAGCTTCTGGGTGAGCCATGCGCCGGTGCAGCCCAGTGGGTGACCGAGGGCGATAGCGCCACCATTCACGTTGATCTTGGCAGGGTTGAGGCCGAGCTCATTGATCACTGCGAGAGACTGTGATGCGAAAGCCTCATTCAGCTCGATCAGGTCTATGTCATCTTGCTTCAGGCCAGCCTGCTTCAGCGCCTTAGGCACTGCAGCTACCGGGCCGATGCCCATGATGGTAGGATCTACGCCTACAGAGGCAGCAGTGATGAGACGTGCTACCGGCTTCAGGCCGAGCTCGTTCACCATCTTCTCGCTCATCACTACTACGAATGCCGCTCCGTCAGATGTCTGAGAGGAGTTGCCTGCAGTGATAGTGCCACCTACCTTGAATACTGGCTTCAGGGCAGCGAGGCCTTCCTTAGAGGTGTCCTTACGTGGACCTTCGTCAGCCGCTACAGTGATCTTGCGTGTCTTCTTCTTGGCACCGTCAAAGTAAGTCTCCTCTACCTCTACCGGTACGATCTCATCCTTGAACTTGCCCGCCTCGATAGCAGCGAAAGCCTTGACGTGAGAGTTGTAGGAGAACTCGTCCATCGCCTCGCGGGTGATACCGTACTTCTCAGCTACCAGCTCGCCTGTGAGGCCCATGCCGATGTAGTACTCAGGATTCTTCTTGGCGATCTCGTAGTTAGGTACGGTCTTGTAGCCTACAGTCGGTACGAGTGACATAGACTCAGTACCACCTGCTATGATACATTCTGCCATGCCGCTGCGGATCTTGGCCGTAGCGAGCGCGATGGTCTCGATACCGGAGCCGCAGTAGCGGTTTACGGTCACACCAGGTACTTCGATAGGCAGTGAGCGCACAGCTACCCAGCGTGCCATCTGGAGACCTTGCTCAGCCTCAGGTACAGCGTTGCCTACTATCAGGTCGTCGATACGCTTTGGATCCAGACCCGGCACCTTGGTGAGCAGATCAGTGATGGCGTAATATGCGAGGTCTACAGGTGATGTAAACCTGAAACCTCCCCTCTTTGATTTTCCTATTGCGGTCCTCGAACCAGCAACTATATATGCTTCTTGCATTTTTATTATGAGTTTATGGATTAGTAATACTTATTAGACGATTATCTGATTAGTTCCTGAGTGGTTTGCCTGAGGTCAGAATGCTTTGGATGCGCTCCAGTGTCTTCTTCTCGCCACAGAGAGAGAGGAATGCCTCGCGCTCCAGGTCGAGCAGGTACTGCTCGGTCACCTTAGACTCGGCAGAGAGATCGCCACCGCAGAGTACGTAGGCTATCTTCTTTGCGATGAGCATATCGTGATCGCTGGCATACTTGCCCACGTTGAATGCTGCTGCACCTGCGTAGAGGGCTGCCAGGCCGGCGCGGCCCAGTACAGTCACATCATTGCGCATAGGCTTCTGCACGTAGCCGTCATTGTAGAGCTCGAGGACCTTGGCTTTCGCCTCAGCGAGTACGCGCGATTGATTCACTACGATAAAGTCTTTCTTCTTATCCAGTACACCTACTGAGTAGCCTTCCTGGCCAGAGGTAGCCACTTTCGCAGTAGCGATAGCGGTGAACTTCTCAGCGAGGACAGGGATCATCGGGTCACCTGCGTAGTAAGCGTCAGATGCGCGTACGGCCATCTCCTTGGTACCGCCACCGCCAGGGATGAGGCCCACACCTACCTCTACGAGGCCGATGTATGTCTCAGCCGCTACAGCCGCAGCATCAGCGTGCATGGTAAACTCGCAGCCACCGCCGAGGGTCAGACCGTGAGGAGCAGCCACGACAGGGATAGAAGAGTAACGGCAGCGACCCGTAGTGTGCTGGAAGGCGCGGATAGCGAAGTCCAGCTCATCATAGTCCTGCTCGATAGCCATCATAAAGATCATAGCGAGATTGGCACCTGCTGAGAAGTTGGGATTGTCATGGCCGAGTACGACACCCTTCCAGCCTTGTGCTTCTGCGATGTCGATCGCCTTGTTGATACCTTCCAGTACACCACCGCCGAGGGAGTTCATCTTGGTGTTCCAGCTGATGTTCAGTACACCATCACCGATATCATCGATGCGGGCATCCTGATTCTTCCACACTGGCTTTTGAGTGAAGACATTGTCCATGATGATGAATGCCTCGCGGCCTGGGATAGCCTTGTAGCTCTTAGACTTTACGTCATAGTACTTGCGTACGCCGTTCTCCACAGTGTAGAAAGTCTTGAAGCCGCCTGCCAGCATCTCCTCTACCCATGCGCCGAGCTTGAAGCCCATCGCCTTTACATCAGCGATGATCTTCTCTACGCCTATCACATCCCACTGCTCAAATGGACCGAGCTCCCAGCCGAAGCCGGCACGCATCGCGTCATCGAGGCGGTACAGTTCGTCAGAGATCTCAGGTATACGGTTAGATACATAAGCTGATACATAAGCTGTCAGCTTCTTGAGGAATTCGCCGTGCTTGTCAGTAGACTTAGACACAGCTACGAGGCGCTTCTTGAGGTCGTCTATATTCTTCAGCTCTGTAGTAGCTGATTTAGTCTTGGCAGATGGCTTGTACTCGAGTGTCTTCCAGTCCAGTGTGCTGAATGACTTCTTGCCCTCTGGAGTCTTGGTCTTTTTGAAGAAGCCCTGGCCGGACTTGTCACCCCACCATTTGTTCTCGTTCATGGTCATGATCCATGCTGGTACTTGCATCACGTCGCGCATTTCGTCCTCTGGGAGGTTGTCGTATGCGCCCTTCATTACCTTGATCATAGTATCGAGGCCTACTACATCTGTAGTACGGAAGGTAGCAGACTTAGGCTTGCCGATCAGTGTGCCGGTGATAGCGTCTACCTCATCTACGGTGAGATCCATCTCCTGCATCAGCTTGATCACTGCGGCTATGGAGAATACACCTACACGGTTTGCGATGAAGGCTGGTGTATCCTTGCAAAGTACTGTCTGCTTGCCGAGGAATACGTCACCGTAGTTCATCAGGAAGTCGATCACCTCTTGATTAGTCGTAGCTGTAGGGATCACTTCGAGCAACCTCAGATAGCGTGGAGGATTGAAGAAGTGCGTACCGCAGAAGTGCGCCTGAAAGTCTGCGCTCCTGCCCTCTGCCATCAGGTGGATAGGTATACCAGAAGTGTTGGATGTGATGAGGGTACCGGGCTTGCGGTATTTCTCCACCTGCTCAAATACCTTCTTCTTGATGTCGAGGTTTTCTACTACTACTTCTATCACCCAGTCGCAGTCCTTGATCCATGACATGTTGTCGTCAAAGTTGCCCGTAGTGACGCGGCTCGCAAAAGCCTTATCATATATAGGTGATGGATTAGACTTCAGGGCAAATGCCAGGGAGTCGTTTGCGATCTTATTGCGCACGGCTGGCTTCTTCAGGTCCTCTTCGCTCGCATCACGCGGTACGATATCGAGGAGCACTACCGGCAGGCCGATATTGGCAAAGTGCATGGCGATACGCGATCCCATCACACCTGAGCCGAGTACGGCCACCTTCTTGATCTTCCTGGTCTTAGCTGGCGTGACTTGCACGGCCTTCTTTTCTGTTGCTACAGCATCCATGTTGGTGTTATTTGAAGTTTTTAGTGTTTTATAGTTGAAAAGGTTGTCAGTTTATTTTCTCCATCTCTACGCGCTTGGTCACATTGCTCTTCTCCAGGCGGTTTAGTACGCGCTTGATAGTATTCTTGAGATAGGAGTGATCATTGAATACACGTGAGAACATGAGGCTGCCCTCTATCTCAGCCACACTGCGCTCGGCCAGCTCATCAGCTATATCCTCCGGGTACTTGTCCAGATAGATGGTCTTGATAGCGTGGAAGAAGTCAGTGAAGAAGTGGCGCACCAGCTCGGCAAACTCCGGCACCATGAGGGCGCTCTCTACTCCTACGTTGCCCATCAGGGAGCCGGTCTCTTCATTGAGAAATATCTCCTCTGCGGCATCAAAGAGTTTTTCCAAACGGTCGTTAGGGGTCAGGCTCTTATCATAGGCAAAGGCGAAGACCTTGCTCTTGAAATATTCGTGTACAGTACGGATGACCTTTTTCATCAGGTCCTCCTTGCTGGGAAAGTAATGGTAGAGGGAGCCCTTCTGCAGGCCACAGGCTGCCGCTATGTCTGCCATAGAGGTGTGGTAGTAGCTCTGCTTGCGAAATAGCTTGAGCGACTCGATGATGATCAGCTGCTCGTCTACTTTTTGCTTAGGCATAAATTATTAATTGGTCTACGAAACTAGAAAGCTTTTTCTACTTACCAAACGATTGGTAGGTAAAAATGTTTGGGGTAAAATGTTAAATGCAGTCATTGTAAAAATTTGGTATGTATGACCATTATCATAGCTTTACCAGCCTAAACCCAATTCATGAAAAAAATAGTTCGTATACTATTGTATACCCTTGTGCTGGTCATTGTGTTAGCCGGCGGTTTTGTCACCTTTCTGGAGGTGCGCGGCGTACCAAAGTATGACGCTCCACAGATACCTGACTTTAAGGCTGAAGTGACACCAGAGCGCCTGGTGCAGGGCACCAAAATAGCCAGTGTACAATGCATGGTCTGCCACCGCGGCAAAGACAACAAACTGGTAGGCAGGCAGCTGACAGAGCTGCCAAAGGAATTTGGCACGATCTACTCTGCCAATATCACGCATAGCAAAGATCACGGTATCGGCGGCTGGACGGACAGTGAGCTAGCCTATTTCCTCCGTACGGGGGTCAGGAAAAACGGCCAGTATGCACCTATATATATGCCTAAGTTCGGCCACCTGAGTGATGAGGACCTGAAAAGTGTGATCGTATGGCTGCGCTCAGATGATCCGCAGCTGGCCTCTACTGAAGAGGCTACAGTACCATCACAGCCGAGCCTGCTGGTCAAGTTCCTCTGCCTGGTAGCTTTCAAACCGCTCCCTTACCCTACCGCTGTAGTACCGCAGCCAGATACTACGAATGTGACCGAGTACGGCAAATACCTGGTGACGGGCCGCTATGACTGCTACACCTGCCACTCAGCAGACTTTACCAAGCTGGATATGGCCAGTCCGGAGAAGTCTCTCGGCTACTGCGGTGGCGGCAATACCATGCTGAACCTGGCGAGCAACAAGATCTTTACCGCTAATATCACGCTGGATGAAAAAACGGGTATAGGTAGCTGGACTGAAGATGACTTCCGCAGGGCTATGCATGAGCAGAAGAACAAGGACGGGCATTCGCTCCGATTCCCTATGCTGCCATACAACGCCCTGACAGATAATGAGGTGCATGCCATCTGGCAATACCTGCGCGCGGTACCTAAGATAGAGAACGAGGTAAACCGTCAGTATGATGTAGACCTCGATGCGCCACAGGTAGCGTCCAACTAATTAGTCCGTTAGCTTTCTGCATATCAAATTGTTAAATCATTGTTCCGACAATAATTTTGCCGGTGTGTGTCATTGATTTGTCATATTTTCAGCAACGCTAAAAATAATTCACCGAAACATTTACGTCAATGAAGAACAAAATTACACTGCTGACCTTCTCTGCTCTGGTCGCTGTACTACTCTGCAGCTACCGTCCCGGCCCTGCTCATGATGCCGGCGCAAACTGTACCGGATCTGACGGCGGCACTGCTGCCTGCGGTGGTGGTGGCTGCCATACCAGCACACTGACCAGTTCACTGGGTACTGTCCTTGAGTTTGACTCTGCAGGTACGCCTGTGACCAGCTATGTGCCCGGCGGCAGCTATAGTGTGAAGATCACTGCTACCAATGGTACCGGCTCTACGCTGCCTAAGTTTGGCTTTCAGCTCGTCAGTATCACAGCAGCGAGCGCAGGAGGCAATAGCAATGTACAGGCTGGTACATGGAGCTCCAGCCTGCCTAGCAGTGTACGCAATACGAGCACTGCGCAGTCCTTTCTGCCTATACCTGTGATAGAGCAGTCCGGCTTCCTCTCGCCTTCATCAGGCTCTGGCGGCAGCGGTACGGTATATACAGAAACGATCAACTGGACAGCGCCCGCAGCAGGTACCGGAGACGTAAAGATATATGGCGTGATACAAGCTGTGAATGCCACCGGCAATCAAACCGGAGACAAATCACAGCAGGCATCTCCACTGACCATCACTGAGGCCACCAGCTGCCCATCAGCAGCTATAAGCGCAGGCGCTACTACCCTGACGGCTACCCCGTCTAACGGCACCAGCTATACCTGGTACCTAAACGGTAATGTAGTAAATGGCGCAACGTCATCCACGTACACCCCTACCGCCTCGGGATCATACACCGTAGATGTGACTACCTCCGGTAGCTGCACCAGCACTTCGAGTGCAGTTAACTTTGTAGTAGCTGGTATCAATGATCCGACCCTGACCAATGCACTCAGCGTCTACCCTACCATCACCAGCGGCACGGTGAATGTAGCTGTCAAGGCTGCTATCAGTGACCTGGGCTATGAGGTATATGGTATAGACGGTGCGCAGCATGCACATGGCATCATAGCAGGAGACCATACTACGCTGGACCTCTCCGGTCTGGCCACCGGTATGTACCTGGTGCGTATGCACAGCCAGAATAATACAGCTACCTACAAAGTCATAAAAAACTAGAAATCACTGAGTATACGTCTACAAAGGCGGCCCATTGGCCGCCTTTGCCATTTAGGTATTTAACAAATCAAGTAAGTTTGAAGTATGAAATCCTCTACCAAGATCATACTGGGTATCATAGTGGTACTCGTAGCCATACAGCTCTACCGCCCGGCGCGTAATGAGTCAAACGATCAGTCTCACAGCATCGCTACCGTCTATGCGGTGCCGGCACAGGTCAGCCAGATACTGCAGCCCGCCTGCTATGACTGCCATAGCAACTATACTATCTATCCGTGGTACGCCAATGTGCAGCCGGTGGCCTCCTGGCTCACCCATCACGTAAATGAGGGTAAGGAAGAGCTCAACTTCTCAGAGTTTGCCACCTACAGCCCGCGGCGCCAGTACCACAAGCTGGAAGAAATGATCAAAATGGTGGATGATAAGAAGATGCCGCTGGAGTCATACACACTGATACACAAGGATGCCATACTGAGCGCCGACCAGCGCACCATCCTGACACAATGGGCACAGGGTATCATGGATACGATGAAGGCTACCTACCCGGCAGACAGCCTGAAGCGGCCTACACGCAAGGCGGAATAGCACCATTCGTGGATGCGGCTGAGTTTCTGTATTTTAGCCGCTGCATCAAAATATATCTATGGCACTCGTACCGTGCAGGGAATGCGGCAAAGAAGTAAGCGACGCGGCTGAGAAATGCCCCTACTGCGGCATCAGTACCCCGAGCAAAAAGCGCAGGCAGGTAAAACTGGTGATCACTGCTATCGTGATACTGCTGCTCATAGGCGGCGGTGCATGGGCCTATCATAAGGTATCGCAGGTCTTCTCCCCTGACACGACCACATCAGACTCTACTCACCCCGCCCCCAAACTGGATAAAACAGCTCCGGTGAAGCAGCAGATCATACAAAAGGACTACAAGGATAAAGTAGGTGAGATGCTGGACAGCGATAAATCTGTAGGCGAGATCAGCAATGAGACCGGGCTGAGCAAAAAAGAAATCCGCCGGATCAAGAAAGAGAAAGCCCAAAAAGAGAAAGACAAGGCTGCGGGTAAGTAAGTCATTTGAGAAGACACATAATGATGCATCTCTACACCGCAGGCTCCTGCTGACTCAGGCAGTGCCAGCTACCGAGGCCCCAGATCACATCGGTACTATCTATGCCGATCACCTTCCTATCGGGGAAACACTTCGTGAGAATATCCAGCGCTTTCTGGTCTTTTGCGCAGCGAAAGGTAGGGACGGCTACGCAGGCGTTGGCAATGTAGAAATTGGCATAAGATGCAGGCAGACGCTGATCATCGTAGATCACCGGGTCGGGCATAGGCAGCTCTATGATGTTGAGTGGCCTGCCATCAGGCAGACGCATCTTCTTTAGCTCGGCCAGGTTTTCTTGCAGCAGGTGGTAGTTTTCGTCTGCTTCATTTTCCTCCACTACTGTCACTACGGTGTCCTCATTCACAAAGCGGGTGATATCATCTATGTGGCCGTCTGTGTCATCGCCTACGATGCCATCTCCCAGCCAGAGGATCTGCTCTGCACCGTAGTAGCTCTTCAGGTATTCTTCTATCTGCTCTTTCGTAAGGTGTGGGTTGCGATTCTTATTGAGCAGGCAGGCTGTGGTGGTGAGGATAGTGCCGGCACCATTGAAGTCTACCGAGCCGCCCTCCATCACGATGCCGGGATGGAAGACAGGAATATCATACTTCTCTCCTATCAGTGTAGGGATCACATCATCCAGATCGTAGGGAGGATATTTATCGCCCCAGGCATTGTAGCCCCAGTCTACTACTACTTTGGCCCCCAAACCCCCAAGGGGGGCTTCATGCTGATCCTTGCGGATAAGAAAAGCAGGGCCATGATCACGACACCAGGCATCATTGGTAGGCTGGCGGTAAAATTTGATCTTGCTCAGGTCTACACCTTCTTTCAGCAGTTGCTCTTTGGCGAAAGCCTCCATCTCGGCACCGGCTACATTGATGCAGACCAGCTCACCTTCGCTCACTGCTTTGATGAACTTTGCATACGGGCCATACACTGTATGTATCTTGCCGGGCCAGCTTGCTTCCTTGTGCGGCCAGCTGAGCCAGGTGGCAGTATGTTTGTGCCATTCTGCAGGAAAATAATATCCGAGTTCTTTAGGAGTCTTGCTCATACTGTATTTGAGTCTCCGACACAGCCGAAGATTAGAAGGTCTTAGTCGTTATCAATAAAACGCCTGGTGATAGGCTCGTAGCTATCTATGCGACGGTCTCGCAGGAAGGGCCAGTGTGTACGATAATATTCTGAGTTGGCCAGGTCTACCTCTGTCACTACGGTTTCCTCTTCATCATGAGAGGCCTTATAGATCAGCGTACCAAATGGATTGGCGATGAAGCTGCCGCCCCAGAATTTCATATCCCCTTCATCGCCCACGCGGTTTACGCTCACCACTGGCACACCGTTGGCTACCGCATGTGAGCGCTGTATGGTCTGCCAGGCATTGTACTGCTCGGCATTGGTCTCAGCATTCTGCCTGTGTGCCCAGCCGATAGCTGTAGGGTAAAACATGAGCTCCGCACCCATGAGCGCCGTGATGCGGCTGGCCTCCGGGTACCACTGGTCCCAGCAGATCAGCACACCTATCGTAGCATATTTTGTCTTGAAAACCTTGTAGCCCATATCGCCGGGTGTGAAGTAGAACTTCTCATAGTAGCCCGGATCATCGGGTATGTGCATCTTGCGGTATTTGCCCAGGTAGGTACCATCGGCATCCAGCACAGCTGTCGTATTGTGGTACAGACCCTGCGCGCGGCGCTCAAAGAGGGATGCGATGATGACCACGTTCAGCTCCTTTGCCACGGCAGATAGTGCATCAGTAGATGGGCCGGGTATAGCCTCAGCGAGGGCAAAATTGTCATGGTCCTCTACATCACAAAAGTACAGTGAGGTGAAAAGCTCCTGCAGGCAAACGATATGCGCGCCTTTGGCGGCGGCTATGCGCACCTGCTCTATAGCTTTCTGTAGATTGGTGGCCTTATCCGCCACACAGCTCATCTGCACTGTCCCTATCTTTACCTTAGCCATTGCCCATTTTTTGAGGCTGCAAATATAAGGTTTTCGGCAGTGATAAAATGGGAAGGCACCGGCCGTCAGCCAAAATCTAATTGTGCATCATCAGTACATGGTCCGAGGGCGGAAACCGTTTT
>JAFDYP010000592.1 GCA_018267355.1 Bacteroidota bacterium | reverse complement strand
TCTAATCTTAGGTTGGTAAGTAA
Organism: Bacteroidota bacterium; assembly: GCA_018267355.1. GTDB lineage: Bacteria > Bacteroidota > Bacteroidia > Chitinophagales > LD1 > UBA1941. The sequence goes on along the minus strand of JAFDYP010000592.1, from coordinate 4,372 downwards.
CTAGCTCTGGAAACCAAACAATGATCTGTTTTGCAATCTCATCTTTGTTAATCGCTCCGAAAACCTCAAATACATCGCGCACTTGCTTTCTTGAATAGCGATATACCGAAATGCCCCTATTCTTAACAAGATAGCCCACAAGAGCATTAAGCTCGGACAATCGGCTAAATCGGATTCCTGCATCTCGCAGGATTAGTATTGTTGGCTCATGGAATTCAATAAAGCGTTTAATTCTCGCCACTACGCGCTCGTTATTACTCGGCCTAACACTCACGATCCCCTTTTCAAGTATTGTCCTGTCCACTACATCAACGCACGCGTAACCGAAACCACGCCTATTGGGGAATATGGAGAGTATAATTGGATTCTCCATATCAAAGCTGATTAAGGCGAATAATGACCGATTCAAGGTATGCTATCCTGCTACCTACCTTTTGTGATTGCCGCATTGATTCCAAGTCCGAAAGAAGCTTTGGGATTCGTTCTGCCAATAACCGCGCGAGATAGTCCTTTTGTATGACAAGAAACGGCTCAATAGGCATGGCAAAAAGCAAGTAATAAGCGAGGAGTACCTCATTATTGGGCGTTCGCTGGCCTTGCTCCCATCTACTTATGTTGGAGTAGTCGGGTAGTTGTAATAGGAACGCTACGTCCGCTTGATTAAGCGGAGACTTTTTTCGATACATACGCAAACTGTTCTTTTGAATAGGCATAATACAATGACATTACTTTTTATAATGCCTTGTATTATAGAAGGAGCCCCACGTAGTAAATAGTAGAGTTGTTTTGCCATTCAGGAATGTATTTGCGGATATTCTGTGAGTTAGTGTGCAAACTGCTTTAGATATATTTCATAGCACTATGCTATGGCAATTTTTTTCGCCGCGAGCATCTAGTGCGTATACAAAATCAAACTGCATTATACGCTCATGTTTTATTGAGAAGCTCATAAGAAAGCAAATTGCTTTCTTAAAACCTGACCGTATAATGTCGGCTATACGAATCTTACCAAGTCATTTAATGGATGCTTAATCACCTGCGATCTAAGAAATTCTGCACTGGTAGAAAGATATATTGTCGTCGTCTTAATGTCAGTATGCCCCATCATCTTTGACAAGCTGAATATATCACATCCACCTTCCAACATCAGCGTTGCAAAGGTATGTCGTAGTATATGGGAACTAAACTTGATTCCCGATGCCTTTCGGATAATATAGATAAGGTTTCTTAGTCCTGTATAGGTAAAACCGCAATCTCGGTTAAGCGAAACAAAGAACTGAGGGCACGTCTTGTTTAATCGCTTGCGTTCTGACAAGTACCGCTTTAGGCTTTCAGCCAGGGTGAAGCTCATAGGGATTATTCTATCCTTACTTCCCTTTCCTTGATTCACGAATATGGACATACCATCGAAGTCAATATCAGTCAGACGCAGGTTGATAAGCTCTTTCCTTCGCAACCCAGCAAAAACAAGCATACAAAAAATCGCATGGTTTCGGTAACGGAGAAACGTATAGTCGTAGGGATAATTGAAAACCACCTCCAGTAACTTCATAGCCTTTTCCCTATTTAAGCTTGCTGGCAACCTCTTTTCAGGCTTTGGCATTTCTATACTGCTAAGCGGATTAGCCGCCATGTAGCGCGTGGAAATGCACCACTGAAAGAACACATTAAGCGCTTGGTAGTAATGGATGTAGGTATACGCTCTCCAATTTTGCTGTACCCTTCCATTAAGAAAGAACTCTCTGAGGCTACTCTCAGTAACCTCTTCTATCCTCGCAACATTGGCAGACTTAGCAAATAAGAGGATTACTACTCGATACACACGCACCGTAGCAGGCGAAAGCCCGCGAATGTATTTGAGATGCTCACAATACTTGCGCACCAAAAAGTCGATATCCATAAAATAACATGGAATCCGCGAGAACGTTTGAGCCATTGGTCGGACTCGAACCGACGACCGGCCGTTTACAAAACGGCTGCTCTACCAACTGAGCTACAATGGCAACGATCTAAAGCCCATGACCTGTTATGTGCAATAGGTGGCCCAGATGGCATCACTTTAGCACATTCAGCCTTGCCATACAAGTACTTTCTCTCTTTTAGCTATAGACCTGTTTGTTTGTAAGTAACATCCCACGATCTATTGAGATAAAAGTCTTATTTGATAAGGCTTTTTTTAGTATCAGGCTTCAAATTCGCTACCCCTATGTAGACCTGCAATGTCATTGGTAGACTGCTGAAATTTCTACTGCGGATAAATAAGTTTTTAATGTAACAGGTACTTATAGTGTAGCAGAGGCCATTAAATTTTCAACTATTAGTAAGGTTATCATACGACAGCTTGTTAACGTCTTCGCGTAAATCTTCACTTACAACTGAACGTAAGTAGGTTTGTGTCATTTTGATATCAGTATGCCCTAAGAGTCTTTGAATCTTTACTACCCCCACATCTGCCATTGCAAGGTTTGTAGCAAACGTATGGCGTAATCTATGGAGATGAAATCTAACTTTTGATAATCTCGAAAGCCTAACTACCCAATGTTTTAATCCGTGAACGGTGAAAGGTCTATCTGCATTGTTTGAAAGAAAAAGATGAGGTACACTACTTCCTCGCTTTTTTCGCTCTCTCAGGTACTCACTTAGAATTAGTTTCAATTCCTTATTGACAGGCAACCTTCGCATGCGCTTAGACTTTGAGGTCTCAGGACGTATGGTAACGAAGCCGTTAAACAAGTCTATATCGCCCAGCTCCAATGAAATAAGTTCATTCTTTCTAAGACCACAAAATGTCAGAACCCCTATGATAGCCAGATCGCGTCGAAGAAGAAACTTATTAGGTGCATTCTCGACTACAGCCGTTAAGATTCTTTTTACTTGATCACCAGTGAGCGCGCGCCTGTCTATAAACTTAGGTTGCGGAAGCTTGACCGCATCAAATGGATTAGTGGTTATATGACCGCGATCATGCATCCATTTGAAAAACGTTTTGAGCCTGCTCGAATAAGCTATTATCGTAGAATCCTTCACACCTATCCTCAATTCCCCAATACCAACTATACGCTCCCGCGTTTGCAGCCTCTTATAGAAAACGGCAACAGTTTCCCTTGTTATATCGGATAGCTCTGTTATCTCGGGAACAATATGAAGGAAATGTTTAAATGATTCTTTTGAGCTTCTTATGGTTGCAGAACGCAAACGACGAACGTATTGACATTCGTTTAGATAATTTTCAAAGTGTTCATTGAGCGATGGCATGCGCAGAGTGTAGCGCATGTATAAATTAGTGTAAGCAGAGCAGAATTGTTAGACAAATTTACACTGCTATTTCTTTTATACTCTTTGAGAGAATATAGATAGGTGCCCAATGAAAAACTAACCTATTTTGCAAAGATACACTATCGTAATGACGAGCGTATTTTTGGCATCAGTCAAGAAGACAGATTACTACACACATATATCATTGGTAAGACAGGTACAGGTAAGTCTACATTGCTCAAAACAATGATTATGCAGGATATTGTAGCGGGCAGAGGTGTATGCCTTTTAGACCCTCATTCTCAATTGGTAGAGGAAGTATACAAGCTCATACCTGAAAGTCGAATGCAGGATGTCATATACTTCAACGTACCTGATGTTGCCTTACAACTCAAATACAATCCATTTAAGCGCGTATCGTATGAGAAGCGATCACTTGTGGCATCGAGCATATTGGACGTGTTCAAAAAGCTCTGGTTCGATGCATGGGGTGTAAAGCTGGAACACCTGTTGCGCTATGCAATACTAACCTTGCTGGATCAGCCAACAGCGACAATTGCAGACATACCTACCCTTTTGCTTGATAGAGCTTTTAGGAAGAAGGCTATCGGACATATCAAGAACAAAAGCGTTAAGGACTTTTGGGAGAAGGAGTTTGTTCATTACATGCGGTATGATCTCCTTCCCGTGCTCAATAAGATTGGGGGCATGCTGGCGCATCGAGCTATCAAACGTGTCCTTATTGAGAATACTAATGAAGTTTCACTGAGGAAAGCTATGGACGAAAAGAAGATTGTTTTGGTCAATCTCTCAAAGGGTCACTTGGGCGAGGATGTGGCGCATATTCTCGGTTCTCTATTTATAAGCTCAATCAGCTCCGCAGCTTTTAGTCGTGTAGACACCCCCGAAGAAAGCCGCGAGCCGTTCATGGTGTTTATGGACGAGTTCCATAACTTCACTACTTTGTCTCTGGTGAATATGTTTTCTGAGCTGAGAAAATTTAAGGTGGGAATGATATTAGCTCACCAGTACACATACCAATTGGAGGATGAGATCAAGCATTCAATCTTTGGTAACGTCGGGACAATAATTTCCTTTCGTTTGGGAACAGAAGACG
>JAFDYP010000591.1 GCA_018267355.1 Bacteroidota bacterium | reverse complement strand
TCGAAGCCATTTTCGGTAAAGACCTTCACAATCTCAGAGGAATAGTCCTTGTATATAAAGGCTAATGCCTTTTCACGGTCTATATCATCGATTTTGCATACAGCAGGGATCTTGCCATATAGATTGAAATAGAACATGACAGGCTCGATAAAGTCATAGTCACTCAGGCACTGCTTGAGGTCTAGTCTGTTCAGTACGTCTTGTATGTTTTCCATTTACTGTTCTTAATTATTAATGATTTTTAAAGCATAGCAGTTTTACCCGCTATGCTTCTAGTGGACTACTTTATTGGCGCAGCAGCTGGCAGCTACTGCATCTGGCTTGGCGCGAAAGGTGAAGCCCATAGAGAGGATATACCCCATAGCCTCGCTCAGCGCCGTATTGGACCCGAAGCGCGGATTAGTATTGATATCCGCGTGTACCTCGAGCTCAGTGCCGTACTGATCAAAGAGGTCGCACAGGTGGTAGGCGATCTCGATAGATTTCGCTACCTCATGCAACATACGCTCCTTGATAGTCATGCGCTGTGCAGTACGGTCAGAGCAGATATACATATATCCTCCTTTGCCCTTGCGCAGGATCAGGATCACGGTGGCAAACTCTACCTCAGATCCATAGACCTGAGAGTCGGTGCCGATACAGATCTTGATCTTATTGCCGAGCGACTGCTCGTGGATCAGCGCCTGCTCCATTGCTTCTTTGATCGGGCCTTTTATCCTGGTGCCATCCAGCTTTCTCCATTTTCCATTTACTACTTGTTCCATTGGTTTTGTATTCACCTCACCCCAACCCCTCTCCGAGGGAGAGGGGCTTAGTGAGTCATTGTTAGCTAATACTCCCGGCTTTCATCTCCCTTTGGGGGGGGCGGGAGGGCTTTTTACCCATCCATCTTCACGATCTTTGGGTAGAAGATACCTTCCACATTCACGAGGTTGGTTTGTGCACTCATGACTGCATGGATATCCTTGTAGGCGTGTGGTGCCTCGTCCAGTCCGCCGCCGAGCAGCTTCACACCGTTCGCTTTCAGTATTTCTTTCAGCGCAGCGTGGGTCACACTGTTCATCGCCTTGGTACGGCTCATCTTGCGGCCTGCACCGTGTGATGCAGAGTTTAGTGCCGCAGTCTCGCCTTTACCACTCACGATAAATCCCGGCGCGGTCATAGAGCCAGGTATGATTCCCATCACACCTTTGGCTGCCGGTGTCGCACCCTTACGGTGTACGATCATCTCGCGGCCATCCACCATTTCCTTCCACGCAAAGTTGTGGTGGTTCTCCACTATGGCTATCGGCGCTACGTTCAGCACCTTGGCCAGCTTGCGGTGTATCTCGTGGTGGCAGGCGCTGGCATAGTCTCCGGCCAGGTTCATAGCGAGCCAATACTCCATACCTTCCTGCGTATCCAGGTTCAACCATGCCAGGTGGCCCGCTTCACGCGGCAGCCTTGTTTTCTCTTTAGCTACTCTGGTGTAGTGGCCGGCTATGGTCGCACCCAGGCCACGGGAGCCGGAGTGGGAGAGGAGTGCTACATACTGGCCCGGTGGTACCTTCAGTGCATTGTCAGGGTCGGATATTTCTACCACGCCCCACTCTACGAAGTGGTTTCCCGAGCCGGATGAGCCGAGCTGCTTTGCTGCTTTCATTAGCAGCGTCTTCAGCAGCGGTATCTCGCCAAACTCCTTACGGTCCAGCACCTCGTGGTCCGGTGTTTCTTTAAACTCTCGTCCCGCCCCAAACAGTGTCCCCTCTATCAGCTCGCGCTGGTAGAATTTCTCACGGTGCAGCAGATCGCCAGCCGGTATATCAAATACCGACAGGCACATGCGGCAGCCGATGTCTACGCCCACACCATATGGTATCACTGCATTCTCCGTGGCCAGTACACCACCTATCGGCAGGCCGTAGCCGGAGTGCGCATCAGGCATCAGCGCAGCAGCGCGTGCGATAGGCAAACGCGCCGCGATCTTCATCTGATCAAATGCACCCTGCTCTATATGCTCCTGCCCGAAGGCACAGAAGCCTATGCCGTTTTCAAGCAGCGGTATTTCTTCTCCTTCTGCTTTAGGCTTCTCTACCAGCAGGTCTGCTATCTGGTTGAGCGGAGCATCTTCCATGAACTCTGCGGGGTTTGCCAGTATCCTCTTCAAGATATCCAGCGCCTCCTCCAGTGTGGAGTGTTTGTAGTTCTTCTCCATCACACGCATCGCTACTGAGATTACCGGTCCCTCCGGGTATCCTATGTCTCTCAGGTCTTTTCCTCTTATTGATAATTTTGCCATTTTGTTATTTTTTTAAAATATTCCACCTTCTTGATAGTTCAGAAGTTTTGGAAATAATCGAAGCTTCTTGGGCCTCAATGTTAGACTTGAAGCGTTTCTTTTCTATGTCGGTATCAAGTACTTCAATCACTTTGTTTAGGGCTCTAACGATGAATATTCCATTTATAAATTGAGCGATATACAAGTAGTATTCGAACATAAAGTCAATGTGTATTGTAAATAACTCTGTATTTACTGGGATAGGTTTACTAATATCTATTGTCGAATATCTATCAGGTGATTTATCCTTTGCATACCCACCTTTATGCTTTACAGAATTACAAATCCATTCAATTTCTTTTATGCACTCAATTCTTGTATCTAATCGCTTTTTTGGATTTCTATCAGGGGAAGCGAAAAACAATCCGAGTCTTTCGCAATCATCTTTTAGGCCTTTTTCATCGACATATATCCTATTGAATAATGTCTTCCAAAATGTTTCATATTTATGATAAAGGATTACATACCCTT
>JAFDYP010000590.1 GCA_018267355.1 Bacteroidota bacterium | reverse complement strand
TTATTCATGACTTGTTTACGGTTTTATATGATGGTTTAGTTGCCTGATGTGGTTTGATGATTGTATTGTGCCTGGAGCAGCTGCACCTGATGGAGTATCAGGTTGAGCCGGGCCTGTGCCTCTGCATCTACCTGCGTGAGATAGTCGTGACCGGTGATCACCCCGTTTTGCAGCTGGGCATCTGATGCATTCTTTACTGATACGCGCAGGTCTACGATCTTCTGGTCATTTGCCACCAGGTCATTATACTTGGCTATCTGCTCATCCTGCTGCGACAGCGTGATCTTTGTATTGAAAAGAAATACTTCTTTCTGTATATCCAGGTCATTCTGATTGAGACCGTAGACCAGTTTGTTATTCTTTCGGGTATAGAGCGCAGTCAGGCTCCAGTTTAGCTTGATGCCTGTGACCCAGAAAGCGCCAAAGTCATTGCTGACTGTATTTAGTGTGGGGCGGCCATACGATCCGTCAAAGAATGCATTGAGCGAAGGCATCAGTGCTGTATTGAGCTGGCGTGACTGCACATCATAGGTTTTCTTCTGCAGGTCATAGAGTGTCAGCTCAGGCCTGCGTATATCATTGCTCAGATTGGCAGGCTGCGGCTGTGTCAGCGTAGTGTTGTCATCTATAGGTTTGCCTATGAGCAGGCTCAGGACCTGCAGGTAGGAGCGGCGGTTGCTCTGCAGCTCTACTTTGTTTTGCTGTACCTGCAGTAGCTGCGCTTTCAGTTCGTCTACGCTACTGCGATAGGCTGATCCGTTGTTGACCAGGGCCTGTGCTTTATCTATGCCATTTTGCACATCGTGCTGCTGTATATCATTCAGCAGCAGCTGCTGGTCTATGAGCAGCACGCCAAAATAGACTTGGTTCACGCGATCCTTTAGGCTGTATAGGTTTACCTCTACATTCTGCTCCTGTATCTCGGCCTGCGTCTCGGCATTTTCCTTTTTGTACTTGCTGGCCAGCCCGTCAAATACAGTCTGATTGACCTCGCCGGTGATGCGGTACTGGTCCTTGCTATACACCGGGAAGCTGACACCGGAAGGGAAGAGGTTCCCGAACTTGGAAAATACGTCCGCAAAGTTTGTGGTCTGAGACTGATAGGTAGCCTGGCCAAATACATTGAGCTGCGGTATGTAGCCACGCCAGGCGTTTTGCACCGTATATTCTTTGGTCTTTTGTATCAGCTCATGCTGTTTGACCAGCGGATAGTTTTGCCGCGACAGGGCGTAGCACTGATCTATAGTCAGCACCTGGCCTGATACAGCTATGCTGGCTGCTAAAATGAGAAGGGTGATGATCTGTTTCATCTATCTTTTTTTATCGTGTTTTTATAGTGTGTGGTTTTCTGACTGACCGTGCTGCGCGCCTCTCCTTGGTGACCGGTGGGGTACAGTAGGCTGCTATGACGCGCTCTTTGATCGCCTCCAGGGGGTATACCTCGCCATACCGCATATAGTTTACCATGATACCGTCTATCAGGGCATCGAGTATGAGCCCTTCTATGGGGTCATTGCTCTTCAGGTCACCTGATAGCTCTTCTATAAAGGCTTCATTCCGCTTAAACATCTTGCGGGCGAACTCCCTTGAGTCTTTCAGTACCCCGTGCTGCATGGAGAGGACCAAAAGCAGTTTGATATACTTCTCCTGCCTGCTCGTCATATCAAAGACGTGCTCCAGCATTACCCTGCGGCGGTGGTATGGGTCCGGATCATCGCGGTGCAGGGCCATCATGCGCTCACCGTACTGCATGGCCTCGTCATAGATGGCCAGCAGGATGCTTTTCTTGTCTTTATAATAGTTATAGATCAGCCCTTTCGAGACACCTGCCTTTCTGGCTATGCTTTCTATGGACGTAGAGCCGTATCCTTTATTGGCAAACAGCTCCAGCGAGGCAGAAATGATCTTCTTCCTGCTTTTTTCTCTCAGCTCTTCAAACTGCTCCGGACGGCGTGGCATGATTTATTATTGACTAAATGGTCAGTCAAAAATAAAAACTTTTGATGAGACAGGAAAAAATAGGTGCCGAAGCGGCTGAGATACCCACTGAGGCGATCGGTACGGGGGATGGGCAAGTGAACGATCGGGCCGGTGCCAAAAAAAACTATTGAAAAAATGTAGGGGGCCTTGCATTTTTGGTAAACTCCTTTATATTTGCATTCCCTTTAGCAAACGGGAGCTTAGCTCAGCTGGTTCAGAGCATCTGCCTTACAAGCAGAGGGTCACAGGTTCGAACCCTGTAGCTCCCACACAAGGCGCCTCACAATAGTGGGGCGTTTTTTATTTTATGGCTCATTGGGGCGACATTATATATTTAAAAAAGTGAGCTGCGTTTGAGCTTTGGGATACTTTCAGGGCCAATAATATAATGATCCCTTTTCCTCAAAGGGGCATTCATCGTGCTGCGGGGTAGCCATCCTGTTATTACATTTTATTTTTCAGCGACTTGGAGATAGTCACGTGGAAAGTAGTGCCCTGGCCATACTGAGAGTCAAACCAGATGCGGCCATCGTGCAGGTCGGCTACCTTTTTGCATATGGCGAGGCCTATGCCCGTACCGGGATATTCATTATCTGTGTGCAGACGCTGGAAGATCTGGAAGACCTTGTCCTTAAATTCATCCTTGATACCGATACCATTATCTGATACGCTGATCCTCCAGTAGTCCGGATCCTCGTCACAGGTGATCTTTATGAGAGGCTTGCGGTCAGCAGGTATGAATTTCATTGCATTGTCTACCAGGTT
>JAFDYP010000058.1 GCA_018267355.1 Bacteroidota bacterium | reverse complement strand
TGAGACTACCGATGTGACCCAAGGCTGGGATGGTACCTATCGCAATGTGCCGCAGCCTATCGGTACCTACATCTGGTATGCGGATTATGCTTTTGATAGCGGCACCTCAAAAAGCGAAAGTGGCAATATTACCCTGCTGCGATAAGGTCAAAGTGTATTGATCAGCTCCTGTGCACTGGCCAGTGCGGCCTCGCTGACTTTTTCGCCGCCTATCATCTTGGCGAGTTCTTGTATGCGCTCATCCTGATTGAGTGTGCGGATGCGGGTATGAGTTTTTCCTTTAGATACATCCTTGTAGATATAGAGGTGCCTGTCTGCTATGCGGGCCATCTGCGGCAGGTGCGTGATACAGATCAACTGGTGCCCCTGGCTCATGGTGCGCATGATCTCTCCTACACGCAGGGCTACCTCACCTGAGATACCGGTATCTATCTCATCAAAGATCAACGTAGGCAGATGATCTGCTGCAGCCACCTGAGATTTGATAGAGAGCATGAGGCGGGATAGCTCACCACCGGAGGCTACCTCTTTTATTTCTTGCGGCGCAAAGCCTTTATTGGCGCTAAAGAGGAATTTCACCTCAGATACGCCGGTATCTGACAGGGCATCGTTCTTTGATTTTTCAATACCGACATGAAAGGCAGCACTGGGCATGCCCACCTTGTGCAGGTTAGATTCCACATTTTTCTGAAAGGAAGCAATTGCCTTTTGCCTGTTTTGGTGAAGCTTCTCAGCCATAGAGCGAAGTTCCTTTTCCGACTGGAGCAGTTGCTTTTGCAAAAGCTCGATGGCCTCAGTACTGCTGCCATAGGAGGAAACCTTTTGCTCCAGCGCTGCCTGAATCCCGATCAGTTGTTCTGTATCAGTGACGCTGTATTTTTTTTGCAGGCGGTAGAGCGTGCTCAGGCGCTGCTGTACCGTTTCCAGCCGCTCCGGGTCCAGCGCTGCTTTATCCTGTATATCTTCAAACTCTCCCGAGATATCTTTCAGCTCTACGATTGCTGTTTCTATGCGCTTATTGAGTTCTGCTATGCCGCCATGTATTTTGGCTACAGAGCGCAGCTGACCCTGTACCTCGTGCAGCAGATCTATGGCCGAGGCCTCTCCCTGCTCTATGATCTGCATAGCAGCCTGGATGGCCACTTTGATGCTCTCTACATTTTCCAGTGTCTTCTGCTCCGCCTCCAGAGTGGCTTGCTCACCCGTCTCAAGTTTTGCTTCGTTCAGTTCATTTAGCTGAAACTGTACATAGTCTGCTTCCGCCTTCGCCTTGTTGTATTCGGCTATCATGGCGTCTAGTCGGGCATGGTCCTTTTTATAACCTGCGAAAGCCTTTCTGTAATCTGACAGCAGGTTTTGATTTCTGGCCAGTGCATCGAGCACTTCGAGCTGAAATCCCGACTCTACCAGGTCTAGTGTCTCGTGCTGGCTGTGCATATTTACCAGCTTTTCACCCAGGGCCTTCAGCACTGTGAGATTGACTGGCGTATCATTGATAAATGCCCTTGACTTGCCACTCTGGGCTATCTCCCTGCGGATAATGGTGACGGTCTCATAGTCGAGGTCACTTTCTTTGAAGAGCGTCTTCGTATCACTTACCGAATCAAACTCTGCTTCTATCACGCACTTCTGGGCCTGGTCGTAGAGTACCTTGCTATCGGCCCGCTCGCCCAGCAGCAGGCTCAGCGCGCCGAGCAGGATAGACTTGCCGGCGCCCGTCTCACCCGTTATGATATTGACTCCCGCGTCAAAATCTACCTGGAGGTCATCTATGATGGCATAGTTCTGTATGGAGAGGTGCCTGAGCATGACAGCTAAAATAGGGCACTTTCCCTAATTGTTCTTTCTGAAAATCCCCTTGTGGATATGTCGGGCAGGTTTCTCATTTTTACAGGCAGATCACACCAGATGAATATCACTTTTCGCGCGGCTACAGCAGACGATATACCGCTCATCAATGAGCTGGCGCATCGTATCTGGTGGCAGCACTACCCCGGCATCATTTCAGATGACCAGATCCGCTATATGCTGGATAAAATGTACTCTCCTGCAGCCATAGCAGAGCAGATAGCTGCTTCACAAAAGTATACCCTAATCTATGACGAGGGCAAGCCCGTAGGCTACTATGCTATCAGCGAGAAAAGTCCCCGTCATTACTTCCTGCACAAATTCTATATCGATACTACAAAGCACCGTAAGGGTATCGGTGCATCAGCCTTCCAAAAGATACTGCAAGACTGCCAAGGCTATCAGGAGATCGCCCTGCAAGTCAACCGCCGCAACATCAAGGCAGTTAACTTCTATTTCAAGCAAGGCTTCACGATAGCTTTTGCCAAAGACTTTGACTTTGGCGGTGGCTACACGATGGATGACTTCTGGATGATGAAGAAACCTTAGCTGTACTTCACTTTCAAATTTTCAAATCGGCACATTTTCAAATTGATTAGCTTCGCATGATGTCTCACGACCACCATCATAGCCACGAGCACTCCCACTATCATCTTCAT
>JAFDYP010000589.1 GCA_018267355.1 Bacteroidota bacterium | reverse complement strand
CTCACAGAGTTGAAGCAGTGCGTGGTCTTGATCTCATTGTATATCTGCTCCGGCTCAAAGCCATCAGACACAGCCAGCGTGACCAGGTACTGCACCAGCACATCAAAGGAGCGGATGAAAGGGATACGGCTCTCGATCTTCTTATGCGCGATGGCATAGCGCAATGCAGCGCCCTCTACGATCTCCAGCGAGTTGGTCGGCAGAAAGTGGATGCGGCTCGTAGCGCCAGGGTGGTGCCCACTGCGCCCTGCCCGCTGCATGAAGCGCGCTACACCTTTGGCCGAGCCGACCTGTATCACCGTATCTACCGGGCGGAAATCCACACCGAGGTCCAGGCTGCTGGTGCATACCACCACTTTCAGGCGGCCTTCGTGCAGGGCTTCTTCTACCCACTTGCGCGTCTCTTCGTCCAGGCTGCTGTGGTGCAAGCCGATCACTCCTGCCAGGTCTGGCGCTATCTGGAGTAGATACTGAAACCATATCTCCGCCTGCGATCTTGTATTGGTGAAGAGGAGGGTAGAGGTGCTCGCCTCGATGATCGGCAGGACCTTCTCTGCCAGCTTAATGCCGAGGTGACCCGCCCAGGGAAACTTCTCCAGCGTATCAGGGAAGACAGTCTCTATATCTATCTTCTTCTTCACATCTGCGCGGACCATCGCGGCACTTTCATTGCGCTCGCCGAGTAGTATTTCTTTGGCCCTGTCCAGATTGCCGATGGTCGCGGAGATGCCCCATATCTTCAGGCCCGGATTGATCGTTTTCAGTCGTGACAGCGCCAGCTCTATCTGTACCCCGCGCTTGCTGCCCAGCAGCTCATGCCACTCATCTACTATCACAAATTGTAGGTTCTTAAACGTATCAGCATAGCCCTTTTGCGCCAGCATCATGTGCAGGCTCTCTGGTGTAGTGATCAGCGCCTCGGGGCTTTTCTTTTTCTGCTTTGCCCGCTCTGAGGCAGTCGTGTCACCTGTGCGCAGGCCTATGCGGTAGGGGATGTTCAGGTCTTGCGAGACCTGATTGGTAGCCATCTCTATCTCTTTGGATAGCGCACGGAGCGGGGTGATCCACAGGCACTGCAACCCTTCTTTATACTCCGTTTCATTCTGCGTGATGAAATCCTGCAGCACACCAAACCAAATGGCAAAGGTCTTGCCCATACCCGTCGGCGCATTGAGCAGGCCACTTCGGCCTGCAGCGATCTCCGCCCAGGTCTCCTTCTGAAAGGCATGTGCCTTCCATCCCTTTAGTTTGAACCATTCCTTTGCAGCATTCATCGCATGGTCTCCTGCATTTCTATCAGTTTCATGAGGTCGTCTTTCGTATTGGCGTCCTCTTTCTTTTTGTCCGTGCGCCAGCGGAGGATGCGCGGGAAACGCAACGCAACGCCCGACTTGTGCCGCGGTGACCTATTGATCCCCTCAAAGGCGATCTCAAACACCAGCTCTGCCTTCACACTCCGCACCGGGCCAAATTTATCAATGGTATTGCGCTTGATCCATTTGTCTACTTGTAGCAGCTCTTTATCTGTCAATCCAGAGTAGGCCTTGGTAAAAGGTACCAGCCCATCACCATCCCAGATGGCAAAGGTATAATCTGTATACAGATTGGCGCGGCGGCCATGGCCCCGCTGCGCATACAGCAGCACGCCATCTACGGTGAGCGGGTCTACTTTCCACTTCCACCACTGGCCTTTGCGGCGGCCTGTTTCGTAGGGGCTGTTTTTATGCTTCAGCATCAGGCCCTCGCAGTTATTATCGCGTGCCGTTTCGCGCGCTTGTGTGGCTTCTTCCCATGTCTGGCAATCTAATACCGGCGAGAGCAAGAGAGGCACAGCAGCGATCTCATTCGCATCCTTTACCACCTGCTCCAGTAGTGCGCGGCGCTCGCGCATAGGACGGGTGCGGATATCTTCACCATGATACTCCAGCAGGTCATAGCACATCAGGATCAGCGGAGCCTCTTGCAGTGATTTCTTCGTCAGGTTCTTTCTGCCTATACGTGTTTGCATGAGGTGAAATGGTAGTGGCCTTCCGTCGCGATAGGGTAGTACCTCGCCATCTATCACAGTACCATCGGGCAGTATGCCTTTCAGTATCTCAAACTCTGGGAACTTCTCTGTCATCAGCTCCTCCCCACGGCTCCAGACAAATAGCTCGCTACGGCGCAGCAGTAGCTGCCCGCGTATGCCATCATACTTTTGCTCTATCTGCCAGTCGCGTACATTGCCCAGCTCCTCTACTGCCTGCTCCAGCTGATAAGCGAGGTAGAATGGATACGGACGATAATAGCTATCTGTATCGCCTTCGGCGGAAAGCAGCGTGGTGAGTGTGGTCGTGTCAGGGCTCCAGTCGCCAGTGAGGCGATGCGCTACCGTATCTTCCTCTATCTTAAATTGCTTTGCCAGCGCCTTTATCACAAGCTGCTTGGACACACCTACTCGGAAGCTGCCGGTCATAAGCTTATTAAACACAAAGCGCTCGCTGGTGTCCATCTCATCCCAGCGCTGCTGTATTGCTATCTTCTTGTCTTCGTCTCCATACTGATCCAGTGAGCGGAGAAAGGCAATGGTCTCCGTGAGCGAGTAGCCTGCAGACGAGGATGGCGGCGGCAGTATCAGTGTGATAGTCTCTGCGAGGTCGCCTACGATGTGATACGACTCATCAAAGATCCAATAGGGGAGGCCCGACATCTCGGCGCTCCATTCTTTCAGCTCGGCGGAGCGGATGGTGCGTTTCGGGCTTTTGCCAGTGAGCATGGCCACGCACCAGAGCACATCTGTCTCCGGCGCTGCCGCGAAATACTCCACCAGCGCATCCACCTTTGCATTGGTCTTGGTGGTCTGGTCTATGGCTGTATATAGCTCGGCAAAGGCCTTCATGCATCTCCGTTTTCAGGTGAGGAAATGTCGCTTTGTGCTGTGCTATTATCCGGTGGCGCAATGCCTGCTTCTGCATTCTCTGCGGCCGCTTCTTCTTTGTCGCCCTCTATGCTTTCGCCCTCGTAGAGGGTATCTACTTCTGTCGCATTGAGGTGCATCTCCTCGCGCAGCCATTTGGCGTAGATAGATTTGTAGCCGTGGGTCACGTAAACGTTCTCCGCACCTGTGAGCTTCACCGCAGTATTGAGCTGCTGCCAGTCGCAGTGGTCAGACATCACAAAGCCGCGATCTACACCCCGCCTGCGCCGCGCGCCGCGCAACTGCATCCAGCCGCTGCAGATGCCTATGCTATATGGGTCAAACCTGCGCAGCCACGGCGTGCCTACGGCAGATGGCGGCGCTATGACGATACAGCCCTGCAAGTCTTTCTTTGATAGGGAATAGTCCAGCGGCTTCGCATAGGAAAAGTCAAAGCCGCTCTGCTCCAGTGTACGGTTCATATTGACCACCGCGCCGTGTGCATAGATGGGTGCGATAGACTTGTCCAAGCCATACAGTATATGCTGGGCTTTACCCAAGGCATAGCCTATGATGACGGAGGTCTTGCCCGCGGCAGTGTTCTTACCGCACCAGTCATTGATCTCAGCCTGCACTACCTCTACCGCGGGGAAGCGATACACAGGCAGGCCAAACGTAGACTCCGTGATGAAGTGCTGGCAGCGCACGGGCTCAAAAGGTGTAGCGAGGTGGTCAT
>JAFDYP010000588.1 GCA_018267355.1 Bacteroidota bacterium | reverse complement strand
GCTTTTCTTATAGCGATCTCTTTATTGTTTTCAGGGATTTTCATAGTGGAATATAAGATTCATTGCTGTAAACTATCTTCCAGAAAATTTGCGTAAAGGTTTTTGGACAAGAAGGCTTTTCAGAGAACATCAGACCTCTGTGGGAATAATCAGACAGCCGAAGTATCGTAATACTTTAGCCCAACGATACCTACCAGTATACAAGCCGTAAAAGCGATCTGCTGAAAGCTGACGCCTTCTTTGAAGTAAAGCACATCGACAGCCTTTATCATCACCAGCGCAAGGCCCATCCACACGGCAAAGGCAGTGCCTGCCGGTATCTCTTTCATAGCGCGGGTGATGGCGAGGACATTACTCAAGCCGAGCACGATGTACATAATGAGTGGCAAAAGCGCCATGCCTGATTCGGCAGTGAAGAGCGTCGCAGGTCTTATAGCAAATACCTTTTTCATATCGAGCGCCTTCAGCGTGAAGGTCCAGCAGGTCTCCAGCACGGAGGCGAGTAAAAGAAATAGCCAGGCTGTGGTCATTTAGTAGTCTGTGGGTCGGACGGCGTAGTCACGCTATCACCATCCTCCTTCACGAATATACGAAGGATCGGCTTTTTCCAATCAATATAAGTCCTGACCACAGGTATAGACTCGATCTTTTTCACATCAAAGCGATGGAAGGCAAACCAATGCTGCATAAAGTAGTCCTGCGGGAAATCATACGGCAGGCCAAACTTCTCAGGCTTCATCACCTTGTATTGTCGCGGGCTCAGGCCGGGCAGGAAGCCAGTACCAAAGATCCAGTCCCAGAAAGCGAACTTGGTAGAGTAGTTAGAGTAAAACACCTCCTGGTGATCTGAGTGGTGCCACTGGTGCATCTCAGGACCATTGATGATGTACTGTAGCTTGCCTGAGTGTACATCTATATTGGCATGTATCCAGATGCCCCATACAGCGTCGAGGAGTGCCTTGATAGGAACCACTATAGCTGCTGTCTTGACATCTAGCAGCAGCACGATCGGGGCAAACTCAATGGTCTGATTGATAATGATCTCCAGCGCATGAGAGCGGGAGCCGGCCAGCCAGTCTACCTCTTTATTGGAGTGGTGCGCCTCATGTGTACGCCACAGCCATTTGGTATTGTGCTGCAGGCGGTGAAACCAATAGATATAAAAGTCATGCGTAAAAAGGAACAACAGTACCAGCGCCCATATAGGCCAGTGGGAGAGCGTCTCCGATCCGTGATAGTTGAGCTTGACCTTGATAGGAGCTATGATGTAGCTATTGATCAGGATACCCAGCAGGTAGCTCTGGATAAAAGTATACCACACCATATCCAGCCAGAAACCCTTGCGAAAGAACTTGACGCCTTTAGTATAGGGATAGAGATGCTCCAGCGTGACCACGATGCAGATCCAGCCGACCAATATGCTGGTAGTAATGAGAAATGTAGTATCAAACATAATGGCGCAAAATTAAAATTGAGGCCAGATATAGCTAATGATAGTGGTCAGCGTCTTACTTAACCCTCCTCAGCTTGGCACGCGGGCCGAGCTCGCTGTCATATACTTTCTTCACGCCATCGCCCATAGCAGCCTCAATGTCGCGGATGTCTTTTACCAGCTTGGCCATGCCTACCGGCTCTACAGAGGCAGCCTGGTCAGAGCCCCACATGGCGCGGTCCAGGGTAAAGTGGCGCTCGATAAAGGTAGCACCCATAGCTACAGCCGCCAGCGTAGTAGCCAGCCCTGTCTCATGGCCTGAGTAGCCTATAGGCACATCAGGATATTTGCTCTGTAGGGTATTGATCATGCGGAGGTTTAGCTCAGAGATCGGCGCAGGATATGACGAGGTAGAGTGTGCTATCAGGAGGTTCTCAGTACCGATGTGGTCTACGGCAGTAGTGATCTCATCCATGGTAGACATACCGGTAGAGATGATCAGCGGCTTGCCGGTATCCTTTTTCTTTTGCAGCAGTGGCATATCTGTCAGCGCCGCAGAGGCAGCCTTGTACAAGGCAGGCTTGAACTGCTCCAGGAAGTCCACTGACTCCTCGTCCCAGCAGGATGCAAACCAGATGATGCCCTTCTTGGTACAGTAGTCATCTATGGTCTTGTATTCATCCTTGCCAAATTCCACTTTGTAGCGGTAGTCTATGTAGCGCATAGTGCCCCATGGAGTCTCGCGCATGATATCCCACTGATCCTTTGGCGTGCACACCTCAGGTGTACGCTTCTGAAATTTCACCGCATCGCAGCCGGCCTTTACGGCTTCATCTATCAGTTGGAGGGCTATATCCAGTGAACCATTATGGTTGAGTCCTATCTCGGCTATAATAAAACAAGGTTGCCCCTGTCCGATCACACGACCATTCTTTAATGTGTAAGTCTGCATTTATGTATTTTAGTCTCTTAGTGCTATGATGAGCTCCGCAAACTCGCGGAACGCGCCTGCCCCTCCGGGCAAACCGCAAATATAATCTACTGTTTCTTTAATCAAACTATTGCCGTCCGACGGGCTGGCGGTCAGGCCGGCCATACGGATCACCTCCAGGTCATTCAGATCATCGCCAATGTAGGCTATTTCTTCTGCCTTGAGATTATGCATGAGCAGTATCTCGGCGAGACAGGCTTTTTTGTCCTTGATATGCAGGTAGAGGTGCTTGATCTGCAGCTTCTCTGCACGCTTCGATACGATAGGAGAGTTCTCTCCCGTCATGATGCCCGTGTCTATGCCACACACCTTGCGCAGACGCTCTACGCCCATGCCATCGCGCAGGTTAAACTTCTTCAGCTCTTCCCCCTCGGCAGATACATACACGCCCCCATCGGTCAGCACCCCATCACAATCCGTGATCAGGAGCTGGATCTTTGCTGCTTTTGCCCGAAGGGCCTCTGCGTTATGTGAGGAAAAGCTGTTCATGTATTATCTATTGTCTAACGTCTAAAGTCTATCGTATCAAAATCACATCGCCGTCCAGCCGCCGTCTACGATCAGGTTGGCCCCGGTCATGTAGGCAGACGCATCACTGGAGAGGAATACCACCGCACCCTTGTAGTCCGTGGGTACTGCCATCCGCTTCAGCGCTGTTTTCTTGCTATAGTTCTGTATAAAAAACTCATCCTGGCTATTCTCCACGCCGCCGGGGGAAAGCGTATTCACACGCACACCCTTCTCGCCCCAGTAGGCCGCGAGGAAGCGGGTGAAGTTCACCACCGCACCTTTGGTAGCCGGATAGGCAGGTGATTTATAAAACGTTTGTTCGCCCCTTTGATTTTGGTAGATGCTCTGGTCGGGGCCTACGATGCCGTAGGTAGAGGCCACATTGATGATGCTGCCCTTGCCCTGCTCCGCCATCACAGTGCCGAAGACCTGCGAGCAGAGAAATACACCCGTTACATTCACATCGAGTGATTTCAGCCACATATCTAGCGGATAGTTCTCAAACATGGATTGCTTTGCAGCCATCGCCGGGTTTTCAAACATATCGTTGATCGCGGCATTATTGATCAGTATATCTATGCTGCCATATTGCGCCAGTATCTTGTCGCGGCCTGCCTCAAGAGAGGCCTTATCCGTCACATTGATCGCGAGGCCCATGTGTGTGCCCAGGCTAATCTTTTCTTTTGGTCCGCGACCAGCCTCTACAGTATTATGCTCCGATAGCAGCTCTGCAAAGGCATCACATGCATCCTGATTGACATCAGCCACTACCACATTAGCACCAGCCTCTGCCAATGCACGGCAGTGCTCTTTGCCTATCAGGCCGCATGCGCCGGTGACGATCGCTGTTTTATTTTTGAGAGAGAAAAGTTCCATTGTCTTTTATTCGTTGACTGTGGACCGTTGACTGTCGACTGCATTTCAGTCGTTTGTAGACCGTGGTCCGTCGTCTCTTTTAATATTTCGTCTTCCTAAACACCACATCCAGTACTTCGCCTTTCAGCAGTTCTTTAGCGTTGCCATCGGCCACAGCCTTTTTGATGATAGGCAGCACATCATCATATGCCTGCAGGGTGTAGTCTATATCAGCATCTGTATGGCTAAAGCTCATATTGTGCGAGCCACCCCAGAGGATGCCGCGCTTGATCATTTCCTGCTGCATCAGCGTTTTGATCACGAGGCCATCGCCAGCTCCCGGCAGGAAGTTGATCGCACCACGGCAGTCAAAACCACCCGCATTAGTGATCTCCTCCATGCCATACTTTGCTACGAGCGCATTGTAGCCGGCCTTCAGTTTCGCGCCTTGCTTGGCGAGGTAGGCAGGTACATTCTTTTCTTTCAGCTCTTTGATCGTAGCGATAGTGGCCGCCAGTGATAGTGCCTCGCCACCAAAAGTGGTGAAGATGAATACATCATGTTCGCCGCGCTCGATCACATCCTTGCGACCAGTGAGGAAAGAGATCGGCATCCCATTGGCCACTGCCTTGCTAAAGCAAGCGAGGTCAGCCTTGATACCAAAGTACTCCTGCGCACCACCCAGTGCCACGCGGAATCCGCTCCACATTTCATCAAACACGAGCAGCGAGCCATTCTCTTTGGTCAGCCTCGCTACTTCTTCAAGAAATCCCTCCTTAGGTGCTTCAAATATGTATGGCTCCAGGATCACACATGCCACATCGCTATCCAGGACAGCCTTCAGCGAGTCGATATTATTATAGGAGAAAGTCTTGGTCAGCGCTTGTACTTCTTCAGGGATACCTGCATTGCGCGTAGTGGTTCCAATATACCAGTCATGCCAGCCGTGATAGCCGCAGCAGACCACCTTCTTGCGGCCTGTGTGTGCACGCGATAGGCGCACGGCCATAGAGGTCGCATCGCAGCCGGTTTTGGAGATACGCACACTCTCTGTATTAGGCACTACAGATGCTACGAGCGCGGCAGCCTCATACTCCAGCGGCGACATCAGGGAGAAGGTGATGCCCTTCTCCAGTTGCGCCTTGATGGCATTGTCCACCGCCTCATAGCAGTAGCCGAGAGACAGCGGGCCTACACCCATCGTATAGTCTATGTATTCATTGCCATCCACATCCCATACGTGGCTGCCCTTGCCGCGGTCCAGGTAGACCGGCGCCACGCCACGCGTGTGCTGACCGGGTCCTTTGGCGAGCGTCTGACTCACCGGGTGCATGATCTGCTTTGCTTTATTGAGTATCTCCGTAGACTTAGTGATGACCGGATAGTCAGCATTCAGGGCAGGTTTATTGGCCATAGTGATTAGCTTATGTAGTTGAGTTTAAACGAACGACAAATTTTCGGGTGCGAATATACCTGATTGCCACGGGCTTTTATAGACAAAGTGTGGGAACTGTAATCTATTAACAATGAATGGCTTAAAAGCCTTTCCGAACCGCTTTTGCAGATAAATACAAAAGTTCTCTGTTTATTAACGCTCAGATAAAGACACATATATGAGGAAGATCGCTACTACAGCTCTGATCGTGCTGGCATCCTTTACGCTAGGTTTTGCTGTCCGCTCGTGGATAGCAGAGGCTCCCGCGCCCGAGCGCAAAGTGACCGGCATAGGAGGCATCTTCTTCAAATGCAAAAGCCCCAAAGCCACCCGGGCCTGGTACCGCCAGCACCTCGGGCTGAATACAAATCCCTACGGCGCCGTTTTCCAGTGGTATCAGGGAGCAGACTCCACACAGAAGGGCTATACGCAATGGAGCGCTTTCCCGGAAACCACCAATTACTTTAAGCCTTCTGAAAGGGACTTCATGATCAACTACCGTGTGGTAAATCTGGAGGCGCTGCTCAAAGAATTCAAACGAGACAGCGTATTAGTCATAGACACGATAGAAACATACTCATACGGCAACTTCCTCCACATTATGGACCCGGATGGTAATAAGATCGAACTCTGGGAGCCTTATGATAAAGAATATGGGAAGATTGGGAGTGGAGTGACGCGGTAGGACTACATCTGATATAAATAATCAGTCATACTGAGTATGGTGGTTTTCTCAATCTGCTTGAGAACTAACAAATCACTATCTCCTGTGATCAAATAGTCGGCTTGGCCATCAATGGCCAAGGCAAGAAGGAAGTTGTCATTAGCATCTCTGCAAATATTTACTTCAGAGGTGATTTCTACGAAATCGGCTATCCTGCCAATAATGGCGACAAGTTCTTCAATATCTTCTTGCCCAAAATACTTTTTGAATTTAGGACGGTGGCATACATCAATTAATTCATCCAACAGTTCCCTGCTGAAGACCAAAGTGATATCCTGATTGTCGAGAATGTTTGCAAACTTAGAGTAGTCTCTGCTAAGCAAGAGGTTTATCCAAAGATTAGTGTCAATTATGACTCTACTTTTTGGCTTTG
>JAFDYP010000587.1 GCA_018267355.1 Bacteroidota bacterium | reverse complement strand
TATCAGCGCGAGCAGATCAGTGTGCACCTGGTAGCGGGTGGTGTACTACTGGTCGTAGGTTATATACTAGTCAACCTACCCATGCTCAGCCTCTCCGTGCTGAATCCAGACTTCATATCACACAGGCTCGCGTATAATCTCTACATGCTGGAGAAGCCCAATCTGCTCCAATCCATTGGCGAGTTTGCCGTACTGTTCTTCTTCTCGCATTATCATGTGGCTACCTTTGCGCCCATCATTATCATGATCGCTATGGGGCTCACGCTCCATAGGAAGGCCACGCTGCCCACCATCCTCTTCTGGGCTATCATTGCTATATGCTTTGTGCAGGCGTTTTACAGTTTCGGCGAGTATGCGCTGATGAATAAGTTTGCCTTTGTCAAGAGTTTCAGGTTCAACCGTTTTTCCATTCTGCTGCCGCTGATATGGGTATTGTCTTTTGCACTGGCACTTCAAAGCATGAACAAAACGCGCGCACTACGCTGGCTGGTGCTGCCCTTCCTGCTCATCCAGCTAATCATAGCCCTCTATGGCAACGATGAGGTACTGCATGACTACCGTACCATGCTGGGACACCAGAAGTTTCCTACGTTCAAAAACTATATGGCCGTAAACCAGTTTGACTCGATCAAAGCCTACATACACGAGCCGGTAGACAGCTATGCTGTAGTCAGCCTGGGCATCAGCCCGAGCATAGCCTGGTATAATGGCATGTACACGCTCGATGGCCTGCTGTCTATCTATGACCTGCGCTACAAGACCTACTTCCGCCGTATCATAGCGGGAGAGGTGGACAAGAGTCCGGACCTGCAGCAGTACTTTGATGGGTGGGGCAATAGGTGCTATGTCTTCAGCGCTGAGCTGGGTATCAAGAATAAAGACATCAACTGCTCTAAATTTGACCACAGGAGTATCAGCCATTTTACTTTTGATACTGGAGCATTCAGGGATATGGGGGGCAAATACATCTTGTCCGGCGTAGAGATCAGGAATGCAGAAGACATCGGCCTGCATCTGGAGAAGCTTTTTGTAGACAAGGATAGCTGGTGGAGCATTTATTTGTATTCTGTTAAAAAGAAAGCATGACCTCCTCCGTACACCGCCTGCGCGTCGTAGCCATCTGCTGCTGTTTCCCTCTGGCCATCATAGGCTTGACACAGGAGAAAAAGGCCGCTCATACAGCTATCAGGTGGTACTATGCGGCGATCCTTGCCTTCGGTATCTTTTTGATCGGATTGGCGATATACACATACACCCGTGGAGGGAATTTCATCCCTGTGCTAGGAACTTTCTATTAAATGCTTCTTTTTTCCTGTGAAAGCACTAATTTTCGGCCAAAATCTCCCGTATAAATGAAGCAACGCAGCTACAACTATGTGACCGGCACCGCAGCTACCGGCTATCAGGTACAAAAGGTCAATATAGAATCTGAAGATCTCTATGACAAAGAGCTCGTACTTCTGGCATTTCACATCAGTGAGCTGCACAATGCAGATAAGATACTCAAGCTCTTCGGCCTGAGAGACGATACCAACTACTTCTATGAGCAATGCCGCAGCGTGATCTCTGCCGCGGAGAGCCATCAGGAGGAGGGAGGCAGCGGAGGCTTCTCCTTTCAGGCTTACTTCCACAACTTCCCTGAGTCTGTGATCCATATCAATGACCGCGCTATAGTGGTAGTGGCGCTGGAACCCAAGGACGAGACCAATGCCAATGGACTAAAAGACTACTGGCTGGTAGGCTATATCCATGCTAATATCTTTGACCTGCGCGACCGTGACGGCAGCCTGCATGAAGGCTTTTACTATAATATGCTCCGCATCAGTGAGCGCTCTGCAGGTGGAGTCAAAGTGTACCGCCGCAAGAAGATCTTTACGATGATATTCTCGGTGCTGCACAGTCTGGTGGAGGTCTATGGCGTACACTTCGCGTATGCCTCTATGGGCAAGCAGAACAAGGCCATACATGATGCGCTGGTGATGAATAGCAAGAAGTACAACAAGCACTTCGAGACCTTCTCTATGCGCACCGATCAGGTGATCAATAAACTCTATGGCAGCAAGAGCGCTGCAAAGCAAATGGTAGATATCACGCATGATATACCAAAGCTGAAAGAGATGTATAAGATGCTGATGGCGGAGAAGCGCGACTATGTATTCAGCAACATCCACTCAGAGGATCTGTGGCTGAAACTCATAGAGAATATCACCAAGTACTCTAAGACCAGCAAGGTCTGGATGATACCTGACGCCAAGGGCAATATAGCGGCCGCCGGGGTAGCGATGAACTGGGGTGACTACTTTGCGCTCACGCTGGAGAATCCTAAGGGGCTATTCAAATTCCTCGCCTCGCTGAAACTGACCGACAGGCTGCTATACCCTATACACCTGGTGGGTGATAGGGACTCCGTCAAGACGCTGCTCAAAGGTATGGCCAGCCATTACCTCAAAAATCATAAGGTCTATCTCTCCGTGATCAACTCATACGAGGCCGATAAGTACAAAGACCTGAAGAAGGGCTTCATTCACGATGACTATATCAACTTCATCATCTCTGACCGTCCGGAGCATCTCGTGCGCCTCAAGGAGCAGTCTAAGTCTGAGGGGGGACACGTGCGGTACTTTATAGATAATCCTATTTTATAAGGACTCCTGATATCTGTCATTGTCATTTTTGCAGTCTTTTGATGCTCGTCATAGCCAGACTGTCAGTCTGATATTTGTTTTGCCTGACAAAATTTCCCCATTGATCGGATGGTGAGTATTTTGCTATATGTCCGGCGTGCGAGCCGGGTAGTCCGGTCGCGATCATAAACAAATACCAACCATGAATCTTAACAACTTAACTACAAAGGCGCTGGAGGCAGTCAGCGCTGGTCAGCAGGAGGCCTTTAACAATGGCAACCCTCAGCTGGATACGCTGCATGTCCTGAAAGCGATGCTGGATGGAGATCAGGATTCGCTGCCATTTGTACTGGAGAAAGCTGGTGTGAACCGCAATATCCTCCTCGGTAAAGTGGAGGAAAAGCTCAAGGCCATGCCGAAAGTATCAGGCCAGAGTGCGGATATCGTACCGTCGCAAGGTTTCTCCAAACTCATACTTCAAGCCAATAAACTGCTCAAGGATTTTGACGATAGTTATATCAGTGTAGAGCTGCTCCTGCTGGCCATGATCAGCGTGGGCGATGATACGTCTAAGCTGCTCAAAGAAACCGGCCTGGAGGAAAAGAAACTTCGTGCTGCCATACTTGAGCTGCGCAAAGGTGCGAAGGTCTCTGAGCAGAGCGCAGATGCCCGCTACAACTCACTGGATAAATATGCCATCAACCTGAATAATCAGGCCAAGAGCGGCAAGCTCGATCCGGTCATAGGCCGTGACGAGGAGATACGCCGTGTGATGCACATCCTCAGCCGCAAGACCAAGAACAACCCGCTGCTCGTAGGTGAGCCGGGTGTGGGCAAGACCGCGATAGCAGAAGGTATCGCTCACCGTATCGTAAAGGGCGACGTACCTGAGAACCTGAAAAGCAAGACCATTTTTGCGCTTGACATGGGCGCTATGATGGCGGGTGCGAAGTATCGCGGTGACTTTGAGGAAAGGCTCAAGGGCGTGGTGAAGGAAGTGAAAGAAAGCGAGGGCCGGATCATCCTCTTCATAGATGAGATACATACGCTCGTGGGTGCCGGCGCTACGGAGGGCGCGATGGACGCGGCTAATATCATCAAGCCCGAACTGGCCCGCGGTGAGCTGCGCGCCATAGGTGCGACCACGCTGAATGAATACCAGAAATACTTTGAGAAGGATAAGGCGCTGGAGCGCCGCTTTCAGAAGGTGATGATAGATGAGCCTACACCGGAGGATGCTATCTCTATCCTGCGCGGACTGAAGGAGCGCTATGAGAACTATCACAAGGTCAAGATACAGGATGATGCGATCATCCAGTCAGTGATGCTGAGCTCACGCTATATCACAGACCGATTCCTGCCTGACAAGGCGATAGACCTGATAGACGAGGCCGCCGCCAAGCTCCGCATGGAGATGGACTCACTGCCTGAGGAGATGGACGCCATAGAGCGCCGCATCATGCAGATAGAGATAGAGCTGGAGGCTATCAAGCGTGAAAACGATACCAGGAAAATGGAAGAGCTCAAAGAAGAGCTCGCCAATCTGAAAGAGGAGAGAAGCCAGTTCAACG
>JAFDYP010000586.1 GCA_018267355.1 Bacteroidota bacterium | reverse complement strand
CTGGCATCATACGTTCGACAATACCAACTTCTCCAGCAAGGAATTCTACACGACCCTCGAGGCAGCGGCTGCCGCAAGGAAGATCCCGAGCGTACGGATGTCCCGCGTCACGTACGAGGAGCGGTTCGTCATCGGGGCCTGGAGGGAATACGTCCGCGTCGCGCGCGGGCAGTACGTCTTCGACGTATGCGCGGCTCCCTTCGGAACCGGCATGTACGTCTCTTGGTGGCTCGTCGAGGAAACCACCTGGGTCAGGCGCCTGCTCAGGAGGCTGCCGGTCATTTCCGCCTTCATGGGCGTCAAGACCTATCACGGGGTCGATACGGAGATGATGTTCCGCGACCTCGTCCACCTAGCCGTCATGGAGGCGATCGATGCGGTCACGTCCGCGAACGGTCTTCGCGCACTGGGCGGAGGAGAGAGGGCGGTGCAGGACTACCGGAACGTGAGGATAGCCGGCTGACATGACCCTCGCCGAATCAATAACGGCCTACTTCTACCGGTGGGAACAGCGCGGGCGCGGATGGTCTTACTCCGATGACTGCGTCGCGCTCGAGCCTCCCTTCGCTCCGTACGACCCGTCCTACAATTCACTGGAATCTGCAATCGACGACGGGGTGAGGCCGATGCCGGTTGCCGTGCTGCTTAAAAAGGTGGCGAACCTCTTTTCTCCTAAGCAACAAGCACGGGGTCCTAAGCAGGAAACTGCATCGGGCACCGGCAGGTTCGCTGACGCCCCTCTCTGCTTCCTTCATGTCTCACTGCCCGGCAAGCTCGACCTCGACGGATACGAGGCCCGGCAGCTCCTCCTCATGCTGTCCTACTGCTCCCATCCCGTCAGCTTCGAGGTTGTCGGCACATTCGGGAACCTGCGCGTGCAGGTCACCTGCCGCCAGCCCGACCTGGATCATGTCATGAGCCAGCTAAGGACGTTCTATCCCACCTGCACAATCATGCCGTCATCCGACGCCCTTGAGAATGCCGATCCTGACCAGGACGCGCTCGTTGCGGAGTTCGGCCTCGGTCAGGAGTTCATGATGCCCCTTTCCTTTCCCGACGCGAAGGAACCCTCAATATACCTAGGGATCAAGGGAATTTTCGATACCCTGAAACACAATGAAACCGCCTGCATCCAAGTGCTCTTTCAGGGAACCCGCCATGCCTGGGCACCGAGCATCCTGCGGTCGGTCACCGAAGCGGACGGAAGCTCGTTCTTCGCGGACGCTCCCGAGATGCCGAAGCTCGCACAACAAAAGGTCTCATCACAGTTATACGGTGTAGTGCTGAGGACAATGGCCTCATCGCCCGACAGGCGCAGGACGGACGAGATCATACGACAGACCGGCAACGCACTGGTCGGACAAACGAGATCGACCACCAACAACCTTATTCCCCTCTCAAACGAGGGATACGACCCAGACCTGCACATGAACGATTTCCTCAAACGGAGGTCGCGCAGGTACGGCATGCTCCTCAATACGGAGGAACTTGCCAGCATGGTGCACATCCCCGACGACCCGTTGGTCGTAACTGCTCTTTCCCTTGCCACCAACAAGACGAAAGCGGCAACGTCGGAAGCGCAGGGCCACGCGCACGTCCTCGGGACGAACGAACACATGGGAACGGTGAGCGTCGTGTCGGCAAGCCCGACGCAGAGGTTCACCCACATGCACGTCATAGGGGCTACGGGAACCGGAAAGTCCACCTTCCTGCTGAACAACATCGCGCAGGACATATACAACGGGAACGGATTGGCCGTGCTCGACCCTCACGGCGACCTGATCGAGTCGGTACTCGAATGCATCCCCTCACACCGCATGAAGGACGTTGTAGTAATTGACCCGTCAGACGCGCTGTATTCCGTCGGGTTCAACATCCTCAATGCCGCCAACGAGCTCGAAAAGGAAGTCCTCTCGTCCGACCTCGTCTCGGTCTTTCAGAAGTTCTCGACTTCGTGGGGTGACCAGATGACCTCTGTGCTCGCCAACGCGCTCATGGCATTCCTTGAGAGCACCGAAGGCGGGACACTCCTTGACCTGAGGAAGTTCCTGATCGAGCCGTCTTTCAGGTTATCGGTGCTCAGTACGGTTACCGACCAGAGCATACTGTACTACTGGGAGAAGGAATATCCCATCATCAAGTCCAACTCCGTCGGTTCCATCCTGACGAGGCTCGACAGCTTCCTCCGCCCCAAGGCTATCAGGTACATGTTCGCCCAGAAGAAAGGGCTTGACTTCACCGACATCATGGACTCCAAGCGGATACTCTTGGTAAAACTTTCGCAGGGGCTGATCGGCGAGAGCAACAGCTACCTGTTGGGTTCATTGCTCGTTTCCAAAATCTACCAAACCGCTTTGGGACGGCAGGCAATAAGCAAGGACAGCAGAACAGGCTTCTTTCTTTACATCGACGAGTTCCAGAACTTCATCACGCCGTCCCTGTCGCGCATCCTCTCAGGCGGACGCAAATACAATCTAGGCTTAATCGTAGCCCACCAGTCCCTTGAGCAAATATCGAAGTCGGACTCGGAACTCGCGTCGGCACTCATAGACAACGCGGGCATTCGAGTTTGCTTCAGGCTGGGCGAGACAGATGCGCAGAAACTGGAAAAAGGCTTCAAGTCCTTTTCGGAGGAAGACCTGCTGAACCTTCCGACCGGGGAGGCAATTTGCAGGGTCGGACGCTCGGATATGGACTTCAACCTGAGTGTACCCGAAAGCATACCCTTTCCCGATCAG
>JAFDYP010000585.1 GCA_018267355.1 Bacteroidota bacterium | reverse complement strand
CCGTTAAACTGGTTGTCAAAAAAGAGATTGGTATAGTCAAAAGAGCGGTTTACAAACCCTATCTGATAGCCGAGAGAGATCGTGTGCAGATCATGGTAGCCCCAGTTGAGCTGATAGGACATGGAGTAAGCCGCATGGATGGATGTGAAGCGGGAGTCCCCGGCGCGATCATAATAGAAGAGCACTCCGCCACCTATCTTATCGTGATTTTTGAGCGTCACGAAATTCATGTCTGCGGACACCGAGGCCGTGTTGTAAGCCACAGGGACGGACTGCCATTGATTCTTATAGTTGCCTACAAAGCGCACATCTCCATCGAAAAGATTGGTATTGGCCGGATTCTGATTGAGCGGAGAGAAATTGAACTGAGTAAAATGGATGTCCTGAGCGGAGCAGACAAGAGACATAAGACATGAGACAAGAGACAATACAAATTTAGCCGCAAGGCGCTGCGCACCTCCGAGGCTGTGATGTTGTATTATACAATTGCGTAGCATTATCTCAATAGGGTGACATTGCCTTTACGGAAAAACTTTTCTCCACTCTCACAGGTACCCTCTGCATACCAGCCGAAAACTGCAGGGTCCTGCCTGGTGCCGTGATAGGTACCATCCCATCCTGTATTGATATCGCGCGTCTCAAACATCTTCTGCCCCCACCGGTCATAAACAGTGAAATACATATCCCCTATCTTATTGCCCCGCACAAAGAGTTTGTCATTCTTGCCATCGCCGTTTGGACTGAAAGCATTAGGCACAAAAATGTGTGAGGAGGCACACGGCGTGCGGTAAACCTTCACTGTCACAGAGTCGCGCACACGGCATCCGTTCTGATCAGTCACCGTGACCCAATAGGTGTCAGTTTCCCTCGGATATGCCGCAGGACTATCTACCGTGAGAGATGAGAGGCTGCTATCCTGATCCCACAGGATGGAGGTAGCATCCGTATAATAAAGATGCAGGCGGGAGGTGTCGCCATAAGAAATAGAATCAGGTACGGCAGTGGCTTGTATATTCTGGAGTGAGGAGATCACATTCACCGTGATGCTATCCTGATACATACATCCCGTGGCTGTATTAGTAGCGCTGACATAGTACGTAGTAGTAGCTGCGGGGTTGACCAGGGCATGATCGGTATTGCCTCCGGATAAGATGCCTGCTGCCGGTGACCAGGTGTACGACAGTGTCTGGCCGCCAGTATCTGAGACAAAGAGGCTGATCGTATCATGCGGGCAAAGTATATTGGACCCTCGTGCATGGATGGAGTCATGTATCACGTGTACCTGCTGTGAGAAGTAGGTTTTGCAATTGACTCGTGTCTCCGTGAGCTGATAGGTGGCGTCTTGCATCGGAGTCAGGTATGGATTTGAGATAGTGGAGTCACTCAGTCCATAGGAAGGCGTCCAGCTATAGTGTATCGATGTGTCTACGCTGGCAGGTATGCCGATCTGTATCGGATTGCCGGGACAGTTATTGACTGCATTGAGCGTGACCGTAGAGTCGTTTGGCGAGATGATGATCTGCTTTGAGATGGTATCTGCACCATTGCAGCTGCTGCCATCTGTCACTATCAGGGTGACGGTATATATGCCGGGTGTATTATACTGGTGTGACGGATTGGCCTGAGCAGAGGTCGTGCCATCATCAAAGATCCACTTGAAGGTAGTAGTCGTACTGTCAAAAACTTTGCTCTGATTTATAAAGTTATAGTTGAATGTATCACAAGCATGGGGTGGCTGCTGAAAGTCAGCTATGACCAGCGGCAGGTCCAGGTCCATTTTGAAAATGGCATTATTGCAGTTGTGAGAACCATTGTGATGAGAGACCACGTTGGCCGGATAGGTAGGGAAAGAATCATTGCCGCCGCACCCGGCACAAACGGACTCATATATCACACCCTTCTTGTCAAAGCGGCTGGTACCTCCGTCTACATGATCCTCAGAGATAGAGGAGCCGAAATAGGTGGCATAGGTGATAGCTGAGGCGTCATCTTTCATCACCATGACATAAAAATCATTGCCATCGGTATGCGGCTGGTAGGCATCAGGCGTGACATACAGGCCCTGTGTGCTGAGACTGACGCCGTCTCCAAACAATGCCAGAAAATCAGAACCCCAGCCAGACATATACACGCTATTGCAGCGGTCTACCAGAAAGGCGGTCGGAGAGAGATCTGGTATGCCCCGTCCATTGCCAAACCGGGTGGACCAGATGACGGTGTCCAGTGTATGGTTAAACTTGCTGATGTACTGGCCACTCTTGGGTACGTTGTATAGCGCGTTTTTAGTGAAAGCCGAAGTGGTATCAAATGTCTGACCGAGGACATACACATTGTTTCTCCGGTCTGTCTGTACAAAAAAGAGCTGGTCATACTCAGGTGTACCATACAGCGTGGAGGAGATCACGCCATTGCCATTCTGATTGATCAGTGTGATAAAGCCTTCGGCGCGCCCTCCGTTAGTAGCAGGCTGAAAACTGCCGGCTGTGGTAGGGAAGTCTGTAGAATTGGTACCGCCGCATACGAAGACATTGTTATTATTATCCAGTGCCAGCGAGTAGATAGCATCTCTGTCACTACCTCCCAGATAAGTGCTCCATATCAGATGGCTCAGGTTATTGTCCAGCTTGGAGAGGGTGCCATCCATGAGGCCATTCAGAGTAGTCTGGTATGCGCCTGTTGTGACCGGAAAGTCTGCAGAGCGTGTGCAGGACGCGATGTAGACATTGTCATTCTTGTCTATATCTATGACTCCGCGCACCTCATCGGCATATTGATAGTTGAGGTATTGATACTCCGGATAGTTGAGTCCGTCATTGCCTGTCCCGCCGAGGTATGTGGAACCTACCAGCGCAGAGCCATCCTCAGTGAAGTGTGTGATGAAAATATCCGAGCCGACATTGTAGTCTACAGCCAGGCCAAAGAAAATACCCGGATTGCTGCCGCCATTGAATAGCGTATCATAAGCATTGGCGGTGATGGGAAAGCGGGTAGAGCCCGTCGTGCCAAATACAAATAGTTCATCGTTGCTATTGACCACCATACTGTGGGGCAACTCATCTCCCTCGCCACCCAGGTAGGTACTGTATAGGCGGGCCGTACCGGATGGATTGTATTTGATGATACCTACATCTACTCCATACTGATCCTCACCAAAGTTAATATTGGGCGGCATGACATAGCCGCCTGCCCAGGTGACCTGAAAGGCACCCAGCGTCACAGGATAGCCCGTACCGAAAACGCTGCCCGCAGCATAGGCATCACCCTTACTGTCATAGGTGGCGGTATAGCCAAAATTATCTGAGGTAGAGCCGGAGTAGGAGGAGAAAACGAGCGTAGGATCAATGACCAGATCGTACGCCGGATCCCATCCATCCGGCAGCACAAAGGAGACCACTCCTTTCTCATATTTATAGCTACACCTGACCGGGATTTGCTTGCCGTCGACGGTCTGGTAGGCATAGGGCACTGACTCTATCACCGAGCCGACCGAAGTCTGTATCATGAGCCTGCCCGCGGAGATGCTGACACTATCGGCACCTTCATATCGCATCTGTATGGGCAGGCTGCCTGCATGGCCGCGGCGCACGATCCAGTCATACTTTATACTGCTGCCCGCTGTGTAGGCATGCAGGTCCACACCCGTATATATGCCTGCATAGGTCAGATCACGATATGCAGCCACATGGCTGGCCCAGCGTGCTTTATTCTTCCCGATAAAGTAGTTGTAGTAATCCGGCTCCTTTTCTGACGCTATTTGCTTCACACCGGGATCTGTATTCACAAAGACCTCCCGGAAAGCGTGACAGTGAATGACGGGATCCAGGTCCGCCTTATAGTGTACCTCCCGGTGCAGGTCATGGCGCAGGCGGCGCATATCTCCGCTATCCAGCAGGGAGTAGGTGATACAATTCTTTTCGAAAAATACGTTTGAATTTGGCATCTCAGCCCTCCAGAGAACGTTGTGATGCCACTGGCCTTTGTTTTCTTTAAAAACAATATTGCTGCATGACCGGCATAGCCCCTCTGCAGTCACAGCAGAAGTGCATGACAGCAGGAATAATGCAACGAAAAAAAATCCAGATGGACGTCCCATCCCAAACAATGAATTATGCTACAAAATACTACGTTTTAAAGATTTGTTCAAGGATTTGGCATTGCTGTATAAAGATAGACGCGGGCAACGGCGCAAGAGTGGCTTGTCTGTCTGCTGCAGGTCAAAAAACGTAAAATCTGTAGGCTACCTGAAAATCCAGCAAGCGATTGCTTAAATTTATTATCCCTATTTATCCATGCGACCAACTTTACGATCCAGGCAGGCGATGCGGCAGGTGAAATACCAGCTGGTAATAGCCATGCTCTTTTGCTTGGCCCGCCTCACCGCGCAGGATATTCATTTCACGCAGTTCTTTACTAATCCGCTCATACTCTCACCGGCGTCTACCGGCTACTTTCAGGGAAACTACCGCCTGGGAGTCAACTACAAATACCAGTGGCCCTGGGCTACCAACCAGCAGACATTCAACTATCATACACAGGCGGCATACGCTGATTTCTCACTATTGGAAAATAAAGTGAGGCACGGCTGGATGGGCATCGGTGCAAACTTCCTGAACGATGACGCCGGAGATGGCCGCCTGCGCTACATGAGGTTTGGCGCGAGTGTAGCATGGCACCAGGCATTTGACCGGGAAAATCGCTACGTGCTCAGTGCCGGCTTTGTAGCTAACTATATCAGTAAGTCCGTGGATTTTGACAAATTTTACTTTAACAACCAATGGGTAGATGACCAGGGATTTGACCGGAGTGTACCCAACTATGAAAACCCCATCACGACGCGTATCTCACAGATAGACCTCGGTGCGGGTCTCAACTTTAATGCAAAGGTTAGTGACAAACTGCTGCTAGGCACTACATTCTCTATGCTGCATCTCAATAGGGCAAAGGACGATTTCTATGGTGATCCGAGTCAGCTATCATTCCGCTATATAGCCACGCTGACGGCAGAGTACGAGATAAACAGGACACTAAGTTTCACCGGCAATGCATATATGACCTACCAGTCAAAGGCATACGAGGTGGTGGCAGGAGGTATGATAGGCTACAAACCACATGACCGCTACAGGCATCATATCAGTACATCTACCATATACGTGGGTGCCTATTACCGTGTGAAAGATGCAGCATCGCCCATCATAGGCTACCAGTACAAGCAAACCAGACTGCTCGTGAACTATGATATAGTGACGTCTAAACTCGCTATACCCGGCAAACTAAACGGCGGACTCGAAATATCGCTAGTGCATGTGGGCAGTTTCCCTCACAGGAGAAACCAAACCAAGGTAGCCTGCCCGAAATTTTAGATGTTAGACCGGATGGCCTGCGCGATACGCTCAAACTCCTCCTTTTCCAGTTTTAGCTTTGGATCTAAGAAATTGATACTCCCGGAGTGCAATGGTATGAGGTGTACATGGGCGTGAGGCACCTCCAGCCCTATGACAGCCACTCCTACCCTCAGGCACGGTACTGATGTGCCTATAGCCAGGGCTACCTTTTGGGCAAACAGCATCAGGCCGGTATAGGTATCCTGGTCCAGGTCAAATATATAATCTACCTCTTGCTTAGGCACCACCAGGGTATGGCCTTTGGATAGCGGATTGATATCCAGAAAAGCGAAATATCGCTCATCCTCCGCTACCTTGTAGCATGGTATCTCACCCTGTATGATGCGTGTGAAGATGCTGGCCATCTGGTGCGGTTTTATCAGAGTCCTATAGAAAGCACTTCAAACTCCATCGCACCAGCAGGAGTCTGCGCGACGGCCTTCTCGCCCACCTTTTTGCCGACCAGGGCTTTGCCTATCGGCGAGGTGATGGAGATCTTACCCTCTTTGAGGTTCGCCTCAGCCTCGCTGACTATAGTGAAAGTCTGCTTTTTGGCAAGCTTATTATTCATGACATCCACTTTGGTGAGTATGCCGACCTTAGAAATATCGACTTTGCTCTCATCCATCACCCGTGCGCTGCCTACTTTGCCCTCCATTTCAGAGATCTTGGCCTCGAGCAGCGCCAGCTCCTCGCGGGCAGCATGGTATTCCGCATTCTCGCTCAGGTCACCCTTCTCGCGGGCCTCGGCTATAGCTTTAGATATTTCCGGCCTTTTGACGGACTTCAGGTATTTGAGTTCATTCACCAGGGCTTCATAGCCCTCTTTGGTCACATATTGTATATCAGACATCCTACTTCTCCTTTTTCGTTAAAACGGAAAGACGCCCCGTAGGACGTCTTTCACTGTAAAATTAGAAGACTTTATTGTTTTGACAAATCTCTCTTACATCTCCATGTAGATCTCTACACGGCGGTTTTTGGCGCGGCCAGCCGCATTTGTATTTTCATACTTCGGCCTGGTAGAACCGTAAGCCTTGGTATCAATACGACCTTCGCTGATGCCTTTGGATACAAAGTATGCCTTCACTGCATCTACGCGGTCCTGAGAGAGCTTCTGATTAGCCGGTTCTGCTCCCACATTATCTGTATGACCTTCAAAAGACACCTTGTACTTAGGATTCTTCTTCATGATATTGACCAGATAGTTGAGATAGCCATATGACTTAGTCTGGATCTTAGCAGAGCCTGTCTCAAACTCGAGTGCCTCATAGTCGTTGAATTGCAGCGTAGATTTGCCGGCTCTGGTCACTGTGTCGACACTACCACCGGTGTAGTCTGTCTTCTCCAGTACGGCAGCGATCAAAACTGTATCCTTTACGATACGGGTCTTAACCACGGTATCTACTTTTACTATCGGAGTTTCGGCTTTGAGCTTCAGCTCCTGATTCACTTTGATCAGAGAGTCGATCGCGTTATCCTTTTGCTCTACTTCCTCTACAGTTACCTTGCTCTTTTTGCCACGCTTCCTGGCAGGTGCACCTTCATCATACGCTGCCGCAGAGCCAGCTCCCGGAGCGGCCACTATTTTATCCTTAGGTGTAGCTGCTGCGCCCAGCATGAGACGCAGGCCTACAGAGTGCGTATGCTGAAAATTATTGGTAGGGGAGGTCATGCGGAAACCATAATCCAGTGCCAACGATGGTGCTGACCTGTCCTTTTTGAAAGGTACATTCACGGACATACCGCATGCGAATCCATTGTATGCTGTGGCAATATTGGCCTCTTTGAAAATTCCATTCTGGAAGCGGTACGCCGCGCGCAGCATAAGTATCTCGCGATATGAAAACTCTGTACCCAGGCCGTAATCATCCAGACCAAAAGCATTAGCAGAATATTGGCCCATGAAAGTGAGGCGATAGCGCTGGGTAAACTTGCCTGACTGAGCTCCATCCAGTTCGATCTTAGGTCCTAGCCACAGATCATAGGCTACTCCCATATTCAGCTGAGTAGGCAGTTCAAACTTGTTTGTCTTCTTGCTCACAGAGGTACTATAGTTAGTAGACAAAGCTGCATCTGTGCTAAGTGCATCACCACCAAACTTCATTGGCGTACCTACATTGCGGAGAGAAACACCGAAGTGCAGGTTCTCTTTTTTGCCCGTAGTATACTGGAGGCCTGCATCAAATCCTAATCCCAGTGCGGTGACGTTGTCCACCATTTCAGATACAAGCCTAAGACTGATACCACCTGTGATCAGGTTGTCTCCCATCTTTGGCGTCGCACCGAGAGAAAAATTCTTGGCGTACGATACTCCGATATTAAGTACTGTAGGCTTGAAAGTACCTATGCCCCCTTCAGGATTGGCAGTAGTAGTCTTTTCGATAGCTCCGAAGTTGATCGAGTTTATCGAAATGGCTATAGCATTACTCTTGACCCTCGTGGCAAAACCACCCTGCACACCATTGACACCGGCTCCTGTCAGCCACGATGTATAAGCTGCGATGATCTCAGTGCCACGTGTCAGACCGAGGCCTGCGGGATTGAGCCTTTCTGCCTCCAGGCCTTGCACCCCTGCTACATTCAGATCCCAAAGACCGGCAGAGCGTGCATAGCCATTCATATTTAGCTCAGGGGCTCCGGACTCTCCCTTGCGGTCAGGATTGCCGGCATATGCTGCATGCCATCCCAATCCTGCTATAAAACCTACTACTAAAATTTTCTTCATAAACTATCTTTTGTTCTATCCACTGATTATTAGAAGTTTGAGATATCGGTAGGACGCATAGCGCCAAACCATTTTAACACTTTGTGACCTATACCCGGCGCTGTGATATCAAAGAGATATATGCCACTGGCCACAGTGATATTTTTGTTATTCTTCAGATCCCAATCTATGGTATTGTCAATATTGGTGCTACCAGTATTGTCATTGAGATCAAACCCATCAGATATCTCTATACGCTTGCCTGTAGCCGGATTATTGCCGGATATAGACCTGCTGAGTGTACGCACCAGCTGGCCATCCAGGGTATATATTTTGATAGTGCATTCATTTGGCAGGTTGGTGATCTTGACACGTGTATCATTAGCACCTGTCTCATAAGAAGAGTAGGCAT
>JAFDYP010000584.1 GCA_018267355.1 Bacteroidota bacterium | reverse complement strand
GAGAAAAGCCTGTAGGCAGCAGCATGGCTGAGGCGCAGTGATCATTGACTATGATCGTAGCCGTGGCAGTACATCCTTCTGCATTGGTCACTGTGACCGCATAGGTGCCGGTAGCGGTGACCCTATAGCTAGATGCTGTAGAATAATCCTGCCACCTGTATGATGCAAAGTCTCCGGGGTTCAGCACTATCACTGCATCACCGCATATCGGCGTATCACTCGCACCAAAGCTCGGCTGCGGTACTATATCGATATTGCCTACTGTAGCCACAGCAGTATAGGTGCAGCCTATGCTATCAGTGATGGTAGCATTGTAGTTTCCAGCCCGCAGGGCGCTGATGGCTATGGTAGTAGCACTGGTAGACCACAGATAGGTATATGGTGGCGTACCTGTCGACACGGCAAGCCGGGCGGTGCCCACACTCTGAGAGCAGGTATCATTCTGTACCGAGGTAGTACCTGTGACAGCCGGGTACTGCCTCAGAGATACGGCCCGTGCAGAAGAGCACCCGGCTGCATCAGTCACGGTCACCTGATAGGTGCCGCCATTCACTGCTGTCAGTGACTGGGTATTGGCTCCTGTAGACCAGTTGTAGGCGTATGGTGCAGTACCTCCTGATGGCGTGAGTGTCGCAGAGCCATTTGCCATGCCGCAAGTGGCATCTGTCCCAGCTGTATCTATGATCACGGTATCCATAGACGATAGTATATTGACAGATCCACTGGCAGTGCAGCCATGTGCATCAGTGGTCAGCACTGTATATGGACCCGCAGCGAGATTCCTGATCGTATCAGTTGTAGCACTGTTGCTCCAGGCAAAAGTGTATCCCGCCGTACCACCTGCAGGAGTAGCCCAGGCCTTGCCGTCCGAGAAGCCCTTACATGTAATATTGTCTGCAGCCGTAGTGAGAGATAAGGCAGTAGCAGGCTCGGCAATGCTGACCGAAGTGGTAGCTGTGCAGCCCAGTGCATCCATAGCCGTGACATTGTAGGTGCCGGCTATGAGATTTGTGATCGTATCTGTAGTCTGTGCGGTACCCCATAGATATTGATACCCCGGTGTGCCACCGCTCGCTATACCCCAGGCTACTCCGGTAGCATCACCATGACATGGTACATCGCTCTCGGAGGCTGTGAGGCTGATAGCACTGGACGGTTGCGTGATATTGACAGATGCACTGACCGTGCAGGCTGCAGCGTCAGTCACCGTCACGCTGTATGGCCCTGCTGCCAGCGCAGAGATGGTATCTGTGGCCTGCGTAGTGCTCCATGAGTAGGTATAGCCGGGTGTACCTCCCGCGGTCACGGCCCAGGCTTGACCGGTACTCTGACCAAAACAAGATACATTCTGAGAATCTATCGTAGCGGATAGCGGTGCGAGAGGCTGCGCGACCTGCACTGCTGCACTATCGCGGCAGCCATAGCTATCTGTGACGGTAACATAGTAGACACCAGCGGGGAGGTTTCTCACGGTATCAGTAGTCTGTCCTCCGCTCCATGCATAGCTGTACGGCGCGGTACCACCTACCGATGCCACCCATGTAGCTCCTGTCACGTCGCCATAGCAGGCCACATTGGCCGAGTCAGGCACAGGCGCTACAGCGGTAGGCTGCGTCACTACAAAGCTGGTAGTGGTCACGTTACCATTAGATGCAGTCATAGTGATAGTATAGGTGCCCGCCGCCAGGTGGTCGAGTAGTAGCTGAGGCGTAGTATCTATCACCACAGTAGGCGGGTGAGCGCGATACTTGCGGATGCGTACATTGTCAAACCAACCCTGGGAGTTGTCACAGTCGCCGCCGTAGGTTTGCAGCTTGATAGTGGTCTGGCCCACTGAGACGGCAAAAGGTAAAGAAGTCTCATTCTGCCAGTTGGCCGTAGTGGTAGAGCAGGAGCCACCCTGAGAGGAGGTGCGCCCGTTACCGAGGCTCACATTATCTGCAAAGGTGCTATTGGCAGAACTGGTGCCCCCGCTGCAAAAGCCGTATAGCGTAGTAGCTGAGCGGTCATTGTAGTCTATGACCAGTGAATCATTTACTATAGGATTAATGTTTCTGCTGATAGTAGAGCCTGCACCGCTATATGGCGATGTAAAGCACGTAGAGTTAGCCGACAGATAAGCACTATAGCCAGGAGAATAGTAAACACTATTGCTCGCAGAGGCAGCGCAAGACGATCCTGCCATAGGTGTGACACAGGCCTGCGTCCAGCTGGAGAAACTGCCTGCATCAAAATTATCAAAGAACTCAAAGGTCGTAGCAGGGTTGCCGGCAGAAGTAGCCGATGATCCGCAAAACGACATATAGATAATAGAGCCTCCTGATGGTACAGATGGTACACGCACCCAGAATGTAGCGTTGGTAGCGGTAGGAAAATCCTGAAGCCAGAAAGGAATAGGATTACTCAGGCTGTCTGTGAAAACTACGTTGCTGAAATTGGCAGTCATGCCGGAGTGGTATACTACATCCACACGCACCTGGAAGTTTGTAAGAGGACCACCGGGATTATTGATGTGTACTGTATAAGTGCAGCCGCCTACAGATACTCCGCTATCACCGGTGTTCCATACATAATGCACCGGTGCAGGGCCGCCGGATATGTGATAAGAAATGGAGCCGGTACTATCTCCATGACAGTGCACGTTTGTAACGGTCCCTACCGCAATAGCCTGCGCCCGTGAGGCTGTAGGAGATAGCAGGCATGCAGCAAACAAAATAAGAGTTAGTAGATTTTTCACATTCATTTTGCTTATTATATATCTCAGTCACTGCTAACTTAGGGATAATCGCTGCATAATGACTTCTTAAAGTTATATGGAGAGACGCATTAAATACTAATGAAAGTTGTGAGAGAATACTAAGTCATTGATATACAATCACACATTCTGTGCTGCTATCCAGGCGCCCGTCCAGGCAGCCTGAAAATTGAAGCCCCCTGTGATGGCATCTATATTCAGCACCTCGCCCGCAAAGTAAAGATCAGGGTGCAGTTTGCTGCGGAATGTCTTGAGATCTATCTGGTCCAGCTCCACACCACCGCAGGTCACAAATTCATCTTTGAAGGTGCTCTTGCCAGTGACGTGATAGGCGGAGCGTGTCAGTTCTGATGCCAGTTGCTCTATCTCTTTGTTCGTAGCATCTGCCCAGTTTTTGTCAGCCATGCCAACGTGTAGGCATAGCCGCTCCCAAAGGCGGGAGGGTAACTTAAACTGCGCTTTGCTGAGTATGGTGCGTTTGGGATATTCTGTGCGGTAAGCTTTCAGTTGATCTACGCATTCATTGGTGGTGAGAGCCCCGGTCCAATTGACTATGACATCAAAGCTATACCTGTGATCTTTCAGTATGCGCGCACCCCATGCAGACAACTTCAGTATAGCAGGCCCACTCATACCCCAGTGCGTAATGAGGAGCGGGCCGGACTCTTCGAGCTTTGCACCTGGTATGGTAACGGTAGCGCGCTCGACTGATAATCCCTGCAGATCCTTGATGCGTGGATCTTTGATATTAAAAGTAAATAGAGATGGTACCGGCTCTGCTATCCGGTAGCCAATGCGCCTGAGCATATCCCACATGCGTAGTGCCGACCCGGAAGCGATGAAAACGATATCCGCACTATACTGATCTCCATGCCCGGTGGTGACGTGCCACTGGCCGTCCCTATGCTCTAGTGTATCTACCTCCTGATGTGTCTGGATACGGATGCGGTGCCTATCCGCGAGGCTGAGCAGGCACTGTGCGATGGTTTCAGAGTCATCTGTGACGGGGAACATACGGCCATCTTCTTCTGTCTTTAGCTTCACCCCATGTGCATCATACCAGCTGATAGTATCTCCCGTCAT
>JAFDYP010000583.1 GCA_018267355.1 Bacteroidota bacterium | reverse complement strand
GAATGGGACATCAAAGCGGAATGTTAGCGGCTTGATGTTTTGCAGGAAACCCCACTTCTTGATCGTGAGCGCCGCACCTACGCCGCCATCCAGGCGCACCGCAGAGAGCTCCTGCTCACCATGTGAGTTTTGATACGCGATGGCACCCAGATCTCCGAAGAGGTAAGTATTCAGCCCTACCGCATCTTTGAGTTTCTGATTTTTCACCGGTACGATGCGGTTGAAATCCAGCTCGCCGTTTACAGCAAAGCCCGACTGGCCCTTGTAGGCGGGCACTACCACGCCATACTTATCGCGCTCCTGTATAGCATAGCCCGAGTAGCCGCGCAGGTTGAGGCCGCCACCATAGTGGATGTGGTTTACATCTGCACCATAGCCGCTCCACTGCTGCGGGAAGAAGCCCGCTGCGCGCATGTATTTATTCTCCATCATTTCCTCCTCATTAGCCGCAGCGTAGTAGAGTGCAGACTCACTCGGCAGCAGGCTACCCATACCAAAGCGGCCATATACGCGCGTGCGCAGGTCAAAGCGCCAGAAGCTCACCCGGTCTATATGCGTCAGCTCGAGGTAATGATAGTTGGATGATGTGCTGAGCGTGGCAGAACGCACATGCGCTGTGACAGAGCCCGCAGCCTTCGTCTTGGTGTACGTGTAGGTTGCACTGACATTGAGCGAGGCGTTGAACTTGTTTGATGTTTCCCAGTAGGTATCCCATTCATCCTGATTGACGAGATAGTTTTTCCAGTACGGCCTGTTCCTCGTGAAGCCTTTGAAGTGAATATCGAGGAAAAAATTATTCGGCAGGTTCTTAGTGATACCAAACTTATACATCTCGTAGCCATCCAGCCAGCGCGACTGAAAGTAGAAGCTGGTATGCTTCATCACCTTATTGAGCGGTGTAGAGTAGCTAAACATATAGTTGAACCATCCGGCCTTCTTCAGGTCGGCATCAGCGTAGTGATAGGCTCCGCCCTGCGCCAGATGCGTATTGAGCCAGCCCGTAAACTCAAATTTATGCTTGACATACATGTAGCTGCCCTCCATGTGGAAGCCGAGCTGGAATCCCGCATACGAATTGTACCACAGGTCAGGGCGCATCCATATCCTGTACTTTTGCCAGCCTGTAGGCGGATAGATGTGCGAGTCAAACCGCACCTCGGTATTACCACGGAGCCGGTTGTCATAGGCATTGATATCTGCCAGTCTGCCGCTGGGGTCTATGATCACATTTTTCACGCCGCCCGGCACTACTACCGTAGCCGTATAGGTTGGCTTTAGTTTATCCCATCCATACCACTTGGGCAGGGTGCTGTCATGTGCCGGATTTTGAAACTCCGGCGTAGTATAGGGATCCAACTTTTGTGTCAGGTCCTTCTCATACCATGTATTGGGGATAGCATAGTCATATACCGAGTCCTTCCTGGATATCACCCGCAGGTCTATCGGCATCTGCATGCGGTCTTTTCGCTTCAGCCTGATACGGTAGAGATCCCTGGTATGAAGCGTATCATGCACGTGGCGCACAGAGGCTACCTTATAGTCGAGGGTCTTGGTCGTTTCGATCCATTCATCAAAGAACCAATTCAGATCTACATGGGTAAACTGTATGATGGAATTGCGGAAATCCTCCGGATAGGGGTGGCACATCTTCCATTGCGCTACATAGTGGCGCATAGCCGCTAGGAATACACTATCACCCAGCACATACTGCAGGTTGTAGAGCATAGTAGCCGTCTTATTATATACCAGGCCGTATCCTCCTCCCTGTCCCAGTGCACCGTTGAATGCATCGCTGTGCGTATTGATAGGCTCATCTGTATGTAGGGTAGCGTCGCGCAGGTAGCCGATATAGGCGCGCCCGTCTCGCGTCCTGCCCCGCTCTGAGAAGTAACGCACATACCGGTTCTTGGCCGGCTTGTCAAAAGAGCTGTCGCGGTCTATATGTTCCATGCCCCATATCGTGAGAAACTGCGTGAAACCCTCGTCCATCATAGCGCGATAAGTCTCATTATTGCCCAGCATACCGTAAAACCAGTTGTGTCCTACCTCGTGCACCAGCAGGCTGTGATAGCCGGGATCGCGGCCCGCATCCATGGTGATCATCGGATACTCCATACCATCTGCCGCATCGGCCACTACCATCTTTGGCCATTCAAACTTTCCTACAGATTCAGAAAAGCACTTCACGATCTTCGCGCAATACTCCGCGCTGTTTTGCCAGCCCGCAGCGTGCGGCTCCTGGCAGATACCTACACAGCGGATACCATTCCACATGGTATCTGCTATACGGTAGCTCGGATCTGCCGTCCAGGCAAAGTCATGCACATTATCTGCATGGTAGATCCAGGTCTTTGTCTCACCCTTTTTGTAGGGGATGACAATAGAGGGCTTCTCCTCCCACTTCTTGTCTTTGAAATTGCGTATCTGTAGC
This sequence comes from Bacteroidota bacterium, assembly GCA_018267355.1. GTDB lineage: Bacteria > Bacteroidota > Bacteroidia > Chitinophagales > LD1 > UBA1941. The sequence goes on along the minus strand of JAFDYP010000583.1, from coordinate 5,065 downwards.
TTTGCCTTCAGCGTATCAGGCAGCACTTCTTTTTCATTCTGCAGCACGCCCGTAGCCTCTACGATATAGTTTGATGCGAAGGTCAGCTCCACATCAAAGGAGCCGTAGTCACCATAAAACTCCCGATTCAGATGCTGGTCCGTATTCCAGCCACTCTTGCGGTCATAGACACATATCTTAGGGTACCACTGGCAGCCGTTGTAGTGCGTGAAGCCGTAGGCTTTGTACTTTTTCATACGCCTGCGTGTACTGCCGGCATCAAAGAAAGTGCGAAAGTTAATATCAAAAGTCACCCACTGCCCCGGCGCGAGAGGCTTGTCCAGAAAAACTTTCATCACAGTATTGTCTAGCTGTGTTTGCAGCGGTTCGTCATTACTTTCTATTTTGTCTATCAGCGTACCCTCTTGTTTTTTCTCATAGCGGCCGTATTTAGGTTTTACGTCATTATGGTGCTGGAGGTCGTCCAGGTAGCTACCCGGCTGAAAGGCATTCTGGTAAAGGTTGAAGTAAACGAATCGCAGTGTATCCGGCGAGTTGTTGTAATAAGTCAGATGCTCCTTCCCTCCCACTATATCAGAGTTCTCATCTATGGTCGCCTTGATCTTGTATGCCACATCCTGCTGCCAGTAGCCGGGAAATGGCATCTTATTCCTCCAGTACATGGGATTGGCGGCTGAGCGAAAAGTACTCTGCGCCTGTAGGGATCCAAGAACCAAGAAGCAAGACACAAGACTGATATAATGCCGCAGTAGCGAAGACTTCATCCATGAAATTTTCACCAAATCTACCAAATTATGCTTTGGTGATCAGATCACAGCAAATACTTGTCTGCCAGAGTACCTGCAATGAATATCAGGCCCAGACCTATAAAAACTCTATGCCAGAATGATACTCCGACATGCATGAAATAACCTTCCTGCTCAAAATAAACCTTACTACCATCAGGAGAGATGTAATAATTTCTGGTGAACCGTTGTACGAGTATTCCCGATATAATGAGAGCCAGTCCCGAGAAGATGTGCTCACTATGCTCATCACTGGTCTCACCCATCACAGATGAAATCAGCCACGCCATTGAGAAGATGACAAGGAATGAACCAATAAGGATCGGAAACACAAGCCAGCCTTTACGCCTTGATTTAAACAGCCAAAACATAATATGTAGGAAGACGTGCACGCTCTATTTCCCGAGTAATTGGGTTAATGCCTTCTCTATGCGTCGCACAGTTGTTTCCTCCTTCTTCGCATCCTCTATCCACAGCACCCGCTCCCGCCGATGCGAGTAGCTCATTTTATCAAAGGCCGTCTTCAGCTTGCTTTCCTTAAGTGCCTTTACAAAGTCCTCCGGCACCTCCACTGTACGCTTCGCCACATCATGCTCGATTGTCACTTGCACCGTGTCGCCGATATCTTTGCCTATCTTCTCGCGGATACTTTTCAGCACGAGCAGCATGTGCTGCGGCGTGCCATATTTCACTAGTGATCCCTGATACGGCTCACCGTCTATCGTAGCCTTGATGGGCACCCTGCCCTTCACACCGAACATCTCCTCTGTACTATACGGAAACAACACGTACACGCCTCCTCCACCTGCATCCCTCAACTCTGCCGTAAATTTTACCGCCTTGGTCATCTTTAATACTCTATCGGTGTGCTTTTGCCCTCGCACCAGAAGATCGTCTCACCGCGCTGCAGAGAATAGGACACCGTAGCATTATACATATTGTATGATGTCACGATCTGGTCGCTCACATCGACTTGTTTGCCAAAATAGTAACCCTTGAGCCTGCCATATTGGTCCTGATAGACCAGCAGGTCCCGGTACACTTTTACAGATTGAGGTTTGAAGCGCTCCAGCAATTCTACTTTGCCTTTGTACCATACCCAGAAGTTATTCGATTTATCCGTGTAGGCTATGATGTTGTTAGCTACCGTGATATCCTGCGGCAGGTCCTGCGCTATGATATTTTCTTCGCCATCATACCACACGGCCAGCTCACTCTGGATATTGTAGTAGGCAAAGAATCCCTCACCGAGCCAGTAGCGTTTGATGTTATTGATCGTGGTCTCATAGCTCACCCCCTTGTAGAAGAATTTGAAGTTGTTATTGTAGTCAATGTACACTATAAAGTCCCGTGCGCATTTGAACATCGGTGGCTCGTAGTTTTCTACATTGAACACCTTATTATTATAGAAAGCCTTAAAAATGACAGACTGATCTACATAGGCCAGAATGTTAGGCCCGATGCTGACGTTAGAATAAGTAGTAGTACCATCAGGCGCTGTCTTCTGCTGTGGCAGAAACTGATCTATAGCGCGCGTCTCGCCTTGATAGAAAACGCGCAGGTCATTGAACTGGCTATTCCACGCGATCAGGCTGTCACCTATCCAGTATTCGCCATTCACTTGCTTATCGAGCGTCTTCAGCTCATTATTATAGAGTACGCCCAGCAGGCCAAAGTTCTTCCATACAAACCAGTTATCCGTGGCCCAGTAGTCAGCGGCATTTTCGCAGACCGTATATACCTTATCGCCATAGTAGACGCGCAGGCGCGAGTTTTGCCCGTTGATAAAGGCCAGGAAGTTCTTTCCTACCTTGAAAGAAGTAGGCTGGATCGGCTCCAGAAAGTGCCCCTCACCGTTTTCGTAAGCATAAAAATTGTTAGAAAGATTAGAGTAAGGCGCTACGCACTGCGCGTCCGCAGCGCATGAATAAAGCACTAACCCCAGTATCAGTAGTCGTAAATATGTCATAGGCTCAAAGATAAACATCATTCGTGCCAAACCAATTTCCTGAAAGTTAGGTTAAATTAGCCGCCGTCATGAAGATCAGCGGTTTCACTATGGTGCGCAATGCAGGCAAGCTCTACTACCCTATCAGGGCTTGTATCGAGAGCCTGCTGCCGCTGGTAGATGAGTTTATAGTGGCCCTCGGCGAAGGCGATGCCGATGATGACACCCTGCAGCAGATACTGAGCATCGGCTCTGACAAAATAAAGATCTACCCGCGCGTCTGGGATGAGGCGCTCTTCAAAGACGGTGCGATCTTCCGCGAGGAGACGACCTTTGCCCTGCAGCAGTGTACGGGGGACTGGTGTATCTACCTCCAGGCTGACGAGGTGATACACGAAGATGACCTGCCCAAGATCAAAGCAGCCTGCGAGAAATACTACACTGATAAAGAGGTAGAAGGCATGCTGATCTGGTACCACCACTTCTTTGGCGACTATGAGCATGAGGTGATCAGCCACGGCTGGTGCGCCCATGAGATACGTATCGTACGCAATGGTCTGGGTGCAAAGTCTTACAAAGACGCTATCTCCTTCCGCATTGAGGATCGTAAGATGAAAGTAGCCGAGATAGACGTACCGATCTACCACTACGGCTGGGTACGACCGCCTGAGCTGATGACCAAGAAGCGCAACCTGCAGCATGATATGCATCATGGCAAGGAGGGCGGCGAGGCATACTACACGCAGGATCTTTTCCAATACGGCCCGCTGGGCAGGCTGGACCGCTTTCGCGGTAAGCACCCGGCAGTAATGAAAGGCTGGCTGGCAAAATTTAACTGGGCGCATCAGCTCAACTATACCACGCAGCACCGCCACCTGAACCGTGACCTGTACAAGCACGAAAAGCCCAAATACCGTATCCTGAACTTCATCGAAAAGAACTTTAACAACCGCCGCCAGATCTTCACTTTTACCAATTGGGTCACCGTGCGAAAATAACCGTCAAACGGCCTGTATTTAATCCTGCGAAATCAGATTCCTCGCTTATTTTTGTGCCGCTTTTAGCATTCATATCATTTAAAACAGCATAACAGACTATGTCAGTTTCACAATTCAACTTCCCTACTATCATCCGTTTTGGCGCAGGCGTGATCAGCGAGCTGCCCGACTATCTGAAAAAGAACAACCTCTCCCGCCCTCTCGTGGTCACCGACCCGAATGTGGCGCAGCTCGGCTTTTTCAAGAAAATAGTGGAAGACCTGAAAGCAAAGGGATTTGCCGTAGAAACATTCCATGACATTCACAAAAACCCTGTGAAGTCTGACGTATACAAAGGTGGCGATGCATGGGACGCTCACAAAGGCGATGTGATCATCGGTATAGGTGGTGGTGCCGCGCTCGATGTGGCTCGTGCCATCGTGCTCCGCGTCAATCACCGCGAGGACCTCTTCAAATATGACGACCTGATAGGTGGCGATATATATGTGACCAATGATGTACCTCACTTCATCACTATCCCTACCACCTCTGGTACCGGTAGCGAGGTAGGCCGTAGTGCTATCATAGCAGATGATGAGACACACCAGAAGAAGATACTCTTCTCACCTAAGCTGCTGGCCAAGGTCGTATTTGCAGATCCTGCGCTGACCATGGACCTACCACCTTTCATCACAGCGGCCACCGGCATGGATGCGCTCACGCATAATATGGAGGCCTTCCTGGCCAAGAACTACCACCCTATAGCAGATGGTATCGCTCTGGAGGGTATCCGCCTCGTGTCACTCTCTCTGGAGAAAGCTGTGAACAATCCTGATATCGAATCTCGTTCTCAGATGCTCATGGCCTCTATGATGGGCGCTATCGCCTTCCAGAAAGGTCTCGGTGTGGTGCACTCACTGGCGCATCCGCTCTCCTCTCTGCTGGATACACACCACGGCCTGGCCAATGCAGTGAATATCCCATACGGCATGAAGTTTAACGTAGCTGGCTTTGAAGATAAATTCCGTCGCATTGCACGTACGCTGGAGCTGAAGGATGAGAACGCGGAAGGCGTGATCCAATACCTCTTTGACCTGAACTCTAAGATCAATATCCCTCACCGCCTGCGCGAGATAGGTGTGAAGGAAGAGCACCTGGAGACACTTTCTGACCTGGCCTTTGCCGACTTCGCACATCCTAATAATCCTAAGCCAGTATCACGCGCGGACTTCCGCGCGCTGTATGGCGAGGCGCTGTAATTAATACAGCTAAACCGAGAAGGGCGCAAAGAACGCAAAGGAATATAAATCTCTTTGCGTTCTTTGCGCCCTTTGCGTTAGTATATTAGTGCTTGT
>JAFDYP010000582.1 GCA_018267355.1 Bacteroidota bacterium | reverse complement strand
GCATCTATGGCAATACTAAAACAAATGAGAAGGTCATAAGACGTGAGCTGCGTACCCTGCCGGGCAATAAATTCAGCCGCTCGGACCTGATCCGCTCACAGCGCGAGATCATCAACCTGGGGTACTTTGACCCGCAGCAGCTGGATGTGGTCCCTATACCAAATGCTGAAAACGGGACAGTGGATATAGAGTACAGGGTGACTGAGAAACCATCTGACCAGCTGGAGCTCTCTGCGGGCTATGGCGGATCTAACTATGGCCTCACCGGTACGCTGGGGGTCACATTTACAAACTTCTCCCTACGCAATATTATAGACAAAAAATCATGGAATCCGCTACCGAGCGGTGATGGCCAGCGCCTGAGCCTGCGCGTGCAGAGCGGTGGCAAAATGAGCCAGTTTTACACCTTGTCTTTCACCGAGCCGTGGCTCGGGGGCAAGAAGCCTAACTCACTCACATTTGCTTTCAACCGGACCAATATTTACTCTTATGACAACGGCCTGACCTATGCCTCTACCGGTCACTACTTCTCTACAGGGGGGACCGTGTCATGGGCTACCCGACTCAAGAAGCCGGATGACTTCTTCACCTTTGAGGCGGCGCTGACCTATCAGTACTATCAGATCGTCAACTCCTCTTACCTGCCTATTTTCTCTTATGATAATGGTACGGGCGCGGGCAATTCGCATAACCTGAACCTCTCTCTGATCCTGAGCCGCAACTCTCTGGACCAGGTACTATATCCTAAGCATGGTTCCAGCTTTATGCTATCAGTGACCGGCACCCTGCCGTACTCCAAGATCTTCCCGGCCTTGAAGAGGATCAACTATGCTGATACCACTGTGACACCTGAGCAGAGATATAAGTATATAGAATTCTTCAAGGTGAAATTCTTTGCAGACTGGTACACCACTATCTATCAGAATCTCGTATTCCGTGCTTCGGCTAAGTTTGGCTTCCTCGGCACATACAATTCAAAGCTGGGCCTCTCTCCATTTGAACGTTTTGAAGTGGGTGGGGATGGTATCAGTACCTACTCTATCCTGGGCAAGGAGATCGTGCGTCTGCGAGGCTATGATGTGATCAGCCCTACCTCGCCGCCTGCTACCATAGCCGGCGCGGCCATCTTCAATAAGTTTACTGCGGAGATACGCTACCCTATATCGCTCAACCCATCTGCTACGATCTTTGCACTGGCCTTCCTGGAGGGTGGTAATACCTGGCAGGACATAAGGGACTACCGTCCATATATGCTCAATAAGTCTGTGGGTATAGGTGTACGGGTATTCCTCCCTATGTTTGGCCTTCTTGGTCTGGATTATGGCTTCCCGCTGGATAAGGTGATATACAGCAGCGGCAGCAAGGCCAACCCTAACGGCCGTATCAACATTGTACTCGGTCAGGAACCGGAGTAGACCGAGTCAATAGGATCAGAACCGGGACGCGGGTTTCCGTTTCCCGGTATAGTAGCTAACCAGTTTTGCACTATCTGCAGATGACTGTCAGTCGGCATGACCCTTGCGCATGACCAGTTATTTGTCTGAAATGAGAGTGGATATCCGGATCGCGGTATCAGGGCACGGGATCATATCCATGCCCACCCCATGGATGGCAGGATAGGATACGCTTGATGGTCAGGTAGCTACCTTTGATAGGGCCGTGCTTTTGCAGGGCCTGGATGCCGTACTGGCTGCAGGTAGGCGTGTAGCGGCAGCTGCGGGGCAGGTGCGGAGATATGAGCAGCTGATAGCCCCTGATCAGATATACCAGTATCTGCGAAAAAAATCTGCCTATAGCGGAGAGCATACTGCTAAGATAGACGAAATGTGCGGCAGGCATATTGCACCGCAGCTACTATAGTCCGTTGAAAGAGATACCAAGAGACCACTCGTTGGCCGAAGGGCCGCGGCCTTGTTTAAACACATTCAGCAGGCCGTAGTATCCCGTGATATTGAAACTACTGTACCCTATGCGCAGGGTAGGACCCATACGGAAGAGGTTGAAGTCTCCATACGGTTTTTCCTTGATGTTATAATGAGGATTCTTGAATACGATCTTGGTATAAGCATCCACTTTTACACCAAACTTGAAACCCACATTAAATTTCCAGACCTGGTCCAGTTTATCCCTATTGGTACGGATACGGAGCTCCAGTGGTACATCTATCCAGGTCTCTGTCAGCTTGTTGATCTTGATAGAGTCATGATAGTTGGCCACAGGATAGGGATGGAACCGCGCCCCGCTGGCCGCTGAGTCGGTCAGGCGGGAGTTGGTGTAGATATTGACCCAGCTGATACCCGCTCCTATCGCAAAACTGACGCGGCTCTTCTTGATCTGAATATCATACATGCCATAGAGGTTGAGCCCACGAGAGTAAAACTGGGTCTTCATCCCGTTTTCACTTTTATGTATCCAGTTAGTAGCGTTGAGATCCAGTACCAGGCGATCCTTTGGTACGTTCATCACATATGGCTTCTTTACCCGTTTGGCAGGTTTGTTATTGCCCGTGGAGTCCGTCTGAGCCCAGGCGGCAGCTACAGAGATGACCATAAGGAGGACCAATAGTACTTTCTTCATCAAACTACAGTTTTTTGGGTGCGCTAAAGTAACACAATTAACGAAAATGCCTGACAGGCACCGGGTGTAACGCTAAAGCGGGCAATAGATTGTGTTATTTTAACTGCACCGCCGGTGCAGTGGCTTAGCCCAGATACCGCCCTTCGATCGGCATACGGCGCCCCATCCCAAAGGCCTTGGGTGATACGCGGAGGATAGGTGGTGCCTGGTAGCGCTTCCATTCATTCATATTGACCATACGCAGTATGCGGTCTACCAGCGTTTTTTCAAAGCCCTGGACTATTAATTCTTTAGGCCCTTGACGCAGTTCGATATACTGATACAGCACCTTGTCCAGTAAGTCGTACTCGGGCAGGGAGTCAGAGTCTTTCTGACCCGGCCGCAGCTCCGCGCTAGGCGCCTTGGTGATGATGTTTTCCGGGATCACTTCACCGTTCCGATTGACATAGTGAGCCAGTTCGTACACCTGTGTTTTATACACATCGCCGAGTACTGCCAGGCCACCGCACATATCACCATAGAGCGTACCGTAACCTACAGCAGCTTCGCTCTTATTAGTCGTATTGAGCAGGATATAGCCAAATTTATTGCTCATGGCCATGAGCAGTGTGCCTCGTACCCGCGCCTGAAGGTTCTCTTCGGCCACATTGGCGGGCAGATCCTTGAAAAACGGATGCAGCGTTTTGAGATAGGACTGAAAGGGTTCCTCTATAGGGATGATCTCATGTGGCGAACCGAGATTTCTGACCAACGCCAGTGAGTCATCTACTGAGTGCCCGCTGGAGTAGGCAGAAGGTAACAGTACAGAGAGGACATTATCGCGGCCCAGCGCTGCTGCAGCGAGGCACAGGACCAGGGCAGAATCAATACCCCCGCTGAGGCCGAGGATAGCCTTTTTGAAGCCGAGCTTGGCAAAGTAATCACGTATGCCCAGAACCAGTGCATCATATATCAGCGATACAGGTGCCGGCAGGTCAAAGGGCGCTGGCTCTCTGATATCATCTAGATCTACCACTCGCAGTTCTTCACTAAAGAATGGCAACTGCGCTGCAAGTGTGCCACCCGCGCCTACGACTACTGAGCCTCCGTCGAATATCAGCTCCGTCTGCGCACCCACCTGATTGACATATACCATAGGTAGCTGGTAGCGGTCACAGTTGGCACGTACTACGCTCATACGCTCGTGATACTGCCTGTAGCTGAAAGGAGACGCAGAAAGATTGATCATCAGGTCGGGCTGTAGCTTGATCAGTTCATCCATCGGGCAGGCTACGTACAGCGGGTTTTCATTACCCACATTCCATATATCCTCACAGATGGTGATAGCCAGCTTGCGGTCCTTAAATTCTACTAATTCAAAAACTGTATTTGGCTCGAAATAGCGATACTCATCAAAGATGTCATATGTAGGAAGCAGTGTCTTGTGGATCACCTTTTGCACCTTGCCCTGATAGAGAAAGTAAGCCGCATTGAAAAGATCCTTGCCCTCCGGGCGTGGGTTGCGCGCCGGTGCGCCGACTACTGCTGCTACATTCATAGTATGCTGTGCGATCTCGTTTACTGCTTCGATGCATTTGGAGATATAGTCGTCAAACTCGAGAAAATCACGAGACGGGTAGCCGCAAACGCTGAGCTCGCTGAATACCACCAGATCAGCACCCTGCGCCTCTGCAGCCTGGATAGCGGCTATTATTTTATCTGTATTAGCCCGGAAATTGCCCACATGGATATTGAGCTGGGCGAGTCCTACTTTCATATATTGTCATTAAAACATTGCGCCAATGCTCAGGAGCACATTGCGCACTACTATGGCATCTTTCTTTGGATTCACGGAGGTATCTCTTATCTGGTTTACAAAGCCATTGTGATAGTGCAGGGCAAAGAAGACAGATGTCTTGTCATTGATCACATACTCCAAACCACCACCTACGCTCAGGCGGAAATCAAACACCTGGTACCGGAAGTCCGGGATCAGCTTCTGTACTTCATTGCCATTTTGCAGTACATTCTCCTTTGATATGGAGACTACCGAGGGTGGCACTGTACCTGCCTGATTGATACCATCACTGTAGTTGGCTCGCGCTGATACATTAAAGACAAAAGAGCCACCCAGCTCGCCAAAGAGGATGTATTTGTCCTTGAACGCATTTGTCTTCAGCTTCAGATATAAGGGGAGCATGATATAATTGGTATTGTACCGCTCTACCACAGATTTGCCACCGGACAGCACAGTAAAAGTATCACGCCCTTTGACGCCACCCATATCCATGCCCCCATACAGGCCGGTAGATAGCGCATAGTTCTGGTCTTTGAAATAGTACTCTATCTTCAGGCCATAGGTCATGCCGTATCCTGCTACCCCCTTGCCTATATCTTTTCCCATCGGCTTCATCCATGAGGCACCCGGAGCGGCAAATAGCCCCAACTTCACTTTGTCACTGATGCTGAAAGCGTGCGTAGCTATAGAAACGATGGTAATGAGCAGTACTATTTTCTTCATAGAGAGGATTGATTTAGCTATGTAAAGTTGCTGTTTTTATCTGAATAAACCGCATCACGGATAGGGTGCGACCTTCATGCCCCGCCGTATGATATAGGCATGCCAAAGCAGGAAAGCGGCCACCGTGCGGTAAGGTTGCCAGTTATTGGCCATGAGTGCTATCTCCTCGCGGCTGGCGGTGACGGGTAGGTTCTTCACGGTCTTTGTACTATTAATGAGGGCTATATCTCCCAGAGGGAAAAGATCGCAGCGGTGTAGTACCATCATGAGGTATACGTCTACGGTCCATTGGCCTATTCCCTTCACGGCAGTCAGCTCGCGGCGGATCTCTTCATTGGATAGCCTGTCAAAGGCATCTGGCCGCAGCCTGCCCTCCAGCACATGCGCAGCCAGGGCACGTGTATAGACTATTTTCTGACGGCTGAAGTAGCAATCTTTCAATTCTTCGTCTGTGAGCGCCAGGAGTTTTGACGGAGTCACGGTACCGATCTGTTTTACCAGCTTATCCAGTGCCGCACGCGCCGATGCGAGAGACACCTGCTGCTCCAGTATGATGTGTACCAGCGTAGCAAAACCCGGCTGCCGCGACCACAGCGGCGGGTAACCGTGCTCATGTATGATCTTGCCAAGATCGTCATCGAGATCTGCCAGCTTATCACAGATAGTATGAAAATCTGTGGATGAGAAAGATGAATCTTCCATAACATAAGTTTAATAAATGTGTGTAGAGAGACCATATAATGTGCATATCTACTGTGTTAATGATTGCTTAACGTTTAGGAAACGTTTTGGCTTTTTGCCAAAGATATTTTCGCGGCCAATAAGCCACCTGAAGTATGATGAGAAGATCTATATCCTTATTCCTTCTGTTT
>JAFDYP010000581.1 GCA_018267355.1 Bacteroidota bacterium | reverse complement strand
GCATAAAAGAAATTTTGTTTTCATCGATCAGTATTTTTTAGATGGATTAAAGAAATCTTATGGATTGGCCATGCGCTCTTGTGCGCGGCGCATTTGCCTGGTGCCTTTGGGTAGCAGGATAGCTCCCGGCACGATCATACCCAGGCCCGCAGCAGTGAAAATAGCTCCAAAGTATGCTTCGTAGAGATGCCCCACCTCTGAGATGCCCGAGGTAGTAGCGTATATATTTCTTCTTTTGATGCTAATGATGCCATCCGTGAGCATGGCTATGCCCCCAGTCAGGCTCACCGCACCACCTATCAAAAGTCCGATGCCCGTGTTTCTGTTCCTGCGACCATTTTGATACGCACGGCTGCGCCTGGGTCGTCCGTCTGCGCCTATAGACCATTCATTGTAGTGGTATACAGTTTCCTGCGCTTTATAGCTCCACGCGGCCGCTGAGGCATATGTAGCATTGAGGTCCTGATAGGCAGGACTGGGGCCATTATTATTTTGAGCAGATGCGGTCAGCATCACACCTGTGAAAAGCAGGAACGCAATAGTTCTCATAGTTTAGTCCGGAGTTTGATTACTAAATTACTTTTTGAGGAAATCGGCAAACCACTTGCCGGAATCCTTGATGATGCGCTTCTCATCTGCCACATCATTATAAACGATACCAAAGCGCGGCCTGTAGCCTGAGTCCCACTCAAAGTTGTCTATAAAGGACCATACGAAGTAGCCATTTACATTGATGCCATCGTGTTTGGCGCGGAGTACTTGCTTCAGATACGACTGTATATATTCAGTACGCTGTGGGTCATGCACGGCGCCGTTCTCTACCTTATCCGGGAATGCCGTACCATTTTCCGTCACGATGATATTCTTGATCCCCTTGTACTGTGAGAATTGCTTCAGTATATCATAAATACCCTCCGGGTATACCTCCCAGCCCATAGCAGTGACCGGGTGGCCGAGTTTCTTTGGAGACTCGTTGATGGCATGTACCATAGGGATCAGCGGAAAATTCTTCACGATCACGCGGAAGTAGTTTTGCAGCCCTATGAAGTCAAAATCAAAAGGCATCAGCGCCTCATCTCCGGGTAGGATAAACTTATAAATATGCTTCAGCGCGGGCAGGTCACGGTATGGGTAGCCGAGGCCCAGCGTCGGCTCTATAAAGAGACGGTTGAACAATGCATCGCACCTCCTGCGCGTTTCCTCATTCTTTGATAGATTTTTGAAAGCCTCTACGTGACTCACGGAGAAGGTAGTGCCTATATTGGCTGCGGCCGGCAGCAACCTGCGCAGCGTGCGTCCGCCCACACCGTGGCACATGGTGGCATGATGCGCCGCAGCGAAAAAGTTGTGATAGCCAAATTTGCCGGGCGCATTGCTGCCTACCAGGTAGCCCAGGGCGGTGAAGGCCATCGGCTCATTAAATACCATCCAGTTTTTGACCCTGTCACCAAAGCTTTTGGCGCATAGGGCCACATACTCTTCAAACCAGCCCAGTATATCCCTATTGGTCCAGCCTCCCTTCTGCTGCAGTGCCTGCGGTAGGTCCCAGTGGTAGCAGGTCAGCCAGGGATCTATCCCATTTTTCAGGCTCGTATCTATCACCCTGTTGTAAAAATCTATACCCTTTTGATTGACCTGGCCTATCCCATTGGGCAGTATACGTGACCAGCCCACCGAAAAACGGAAAGCAGGGATATTCATTTGCTTCATGAGCGCTATGTCGCTCTCATATTTGTGGTAGAAGTCTGCAGCCACATCGGCAGTCTCATGGCGGGCTATCTTGCCCGGCCTGTGTGAGAAATGATCCCAGATAGACTCCCCCTTGCCGTCTGCATTCCAGCCGCCCTCTATCTGGTAGGCAGCCGTGGCCGTACCCCAGATGAAGTCCTTGCCGAAATCACTGGCCTTGAGGCCATTATCCGCAGTGATCATTTCAGCCAGCAGGCCCTTGGGCAGCATAGTACCTGCACCAAGTATTGCAGCCATCCGAAACCATTCTTCTCTTGTCATGTTTAGTATTTTGGGTTGTTTCAAATTTAAACCATTTGGTCAAGCTACCAAGAGTGGTAGCTCCGGAATCAGTATAATGCTATAATTTCACCGGTAGTAATGAATATCATCATCATATCAGGAAGTATCCGAAAAGGGCGCAAAAGCCATGATGTAGCAGTAGCACTGATGGCACGCTTTCACCGCAGCGGACATACACAGGCAGCTATCATAGACCTGGCTGCATACGATTTGCCGGTGCTGGAGGAGCAGTACAGTGAAGAAGGGAATGCACTACCCGGCCTCACAGACATACAGCAGAAGCTGGATAAAGCAGATGCTATTATTTTCCTCTCGCCGGAGTATCACGGCTCCTACTCCGGTGCTTTGAAAAATGCAGTCGATTATTTCTCAGAGGAGTTTAAACGCAAGCCGATAGGTGTAGTATCTGTAGGAGCAGGACGCATGGGCGGTATCAATGCCTCTACAGAAATGCAGCAGTTGGTACTATCGCTAGGAGCATATCCTATGCCGTATAAACTGCTCGTATCAAATGTTCAGCATGCCTTTGATGACAGCGGTGCCGTGAAAGATGAATTTCTGTCAAAGAGCCTGGACCGGTTTGTCAGCGAATTTATCTGGCTGGCGGAGGCTATCAGAGATAAAAAACTAAAATCATAAGCAATGTCAGAGATCACAGCATCTATCACGAGAGACCATTATCGCGTCAGCATACAGGCGCGTGACCATAGTATCATAGCCGACGAGCCAAAGGAAAACGAAGGTACCGACCTCGGCCCCAATCCCCATGAGCTGCTGGCTGCAGCACTGGGTGCCTGCACCTGTGCTACTGTGCGTATGTATGCTGACCGCAAGGGCATGGCCCTGGATGGACTGCAAGCCCATATCACCCTGGTGTGGGACAAAGAGAAGAATACGACTGAGATCAAGCGCGATATCACCCTGACCGGAAGCCTCGGCGCCGAGGACCGCGCCCGCCTGCTGGACATAGCCAATAAATGCCCGATACATAAAGCGCTGACCAATCCCATCCATATAGAAACTAATTTAAGCAACTAAAACCCCTACTCACATGGAAGTCACTAAGAAATATACCAACGGAGAAGTAACCGTGATCTGGAAACCGGATATCTGCATCCACTCCAAGCTCTGCTGGACAGAGCTGCGCGAGGTCTTTGATCCATTCGTGAAGCCATGGATCAAACCGGAGGGTGCGACCACTGAGCGTATCGTAGCACAGGTGAAGCGCTGCCCCAGTGGTGCACTAAGCTACTATATGAATAACGAAGCCGGCCCCGAGCGCATAGATGTAGATGCCGAGACTATCGTAGAAGCGTCGAAAGACGGCCCGCTACTGGTCTATGGCAATGTGACCGTCAAAAACTCAAAAGGTGAGCTGATGAAGAAGAACAACGTCACAGCCTTCTGCCGCTGTGGTGCTTCGAGCAATAAGCCTTTCTGCGATGGGACGCATAGGAAGATAGAGTTTAAGGCGGACTAGCAGATCACCTATCCGGCAGCCTGCTGTTTCTCTGCCACGATATACCGTGGGCAGGGATCATACGCCCTGATGATATAGGATCAGGTTTAGGCTTTTTACTCGTATTGAGATACATCGTGATCCACTGGTATTGATTGATGGTTTTGGCATATTCCCATATACTTCCGTGCTTTTTGATCACTCGCCCTGCCACCTGCGCCGGGTCCTCATCTACGGCTATCATATCCGCATCCGTGATGATCTCAAAATCCTCCTTTGAGATAGTACGCAGGTCACAGCTCACCAGCAGCGGCGCACTCATCATGCACCATAGTGCAAAGTGGGCCTTGTATTCATCCTGCGTCAATCCCTTGTAAAGTCCGCCGGAGCTTGTAGCGCGGCCTTTGCCATGATTGCCCACGAGTAGCATGTCTGGGTCATTCCAGTGACCCGGCCCAGCGTACCGCTCCAGGCCGCGTTGTTTCTTGAGTATCCGCATCACACTCATCTGAAACGGATTGCCATGGTTCCAGGTATCAAAGATATCCGGCGTAGTGCGCCAGTAGTGTCCACCTGCTTTCTCCGCCCATAGCCAGGGTTTGCGCAGGCCCCACTCACATACACTGAAGACGATCGAGCGCCCGGAGTTTCGCAGGGCTGTGCCCATCTTGGTATAGCGCTCTATGGCAGCCTTGCGTCCCCATGGTGCGAAACAGTAATCATACTTCAGCAGGTCTATGCCCCACTCCGCATAGGTCTTTGCATCTATCTCCTCATGCGCATACCCTCCAAAGCATTTGCCACAGGTCTTATCACCCGCGCAGGAGTAGATACCTAGTTTGAGGCCTTTGCTATGTACATAGTCGGCGAGGTATTTCATCCCATGCGGAAACTTTATACTATCCACCTTTGGCCTGCCATCTGCCTCGCGCTCTGAGGCGTGCCAGAAGTCATCAATATTGATATACTGATAGCCGAGGTCGCGCATACCGTTTGAGGCCATGGCATCTGCCATCTCCATCAGTAGCTGCTCGCTGATCTCTGAGGTAAAGACATTCCAGCTATTCCAGCCCATAGGTGGCGTGAGACAGAGCTTGTCTCCTATCACTATGGTCACATCTTCCGTGGTCTTGCCAAACTGATTTACGGCTACGAGCGTCACCTTATAGGTTCCCGCCTTTTTTATATTCCCGGTGATGAAGCCAGTCTTCTCATCCAGCGCGAGCCCCATAGGCAGATTGACTGCGCTATACTGTATAGGCCGCGTGCCGGTGACCGGCATAGCAAATAGAAAAGGAGTATTGGGATAGTAGCCTATCAGCTGCGCACCATGAAAGGCAGGCGTGCCAAAGAATAGTCTTTTATCGTCTTGCGCCCTGGCACCCGTCACGAGCAGCCATAAAAGGATAATGATTGTTTTATGCTTCATATAGAAATGGATACGACTAAGATAACAACCTAAAATATAACTCGCCTCTGTAAAGAAATCGTAAAGACAATGAAAAGCCGCACCACCTCACAACTGGCTGTGTACAAAAAGTCGTCTTTAGATTAGGAAAGTCAGGGATTCTGGTTTTAATTTTAATAAAACCAACGCTTATGCAATCAACCGTAGTCAATGGGAGATGGAGGAAGCTGGACGGCACGACATTCAGTGCACCGATCAGCGAGGTGGTGGAGAAGGCGCTCATCCACGAGAGCGACTCAGGAAACAAGATCAAAGTATGTATCGGCACTGACTCTCAGGTCTACGGACTGGAGACGGAGTTTGCCACGGTCATACTGCTGCTCCGCAAGGGCAAGGGCGGCTACATGTTCATCAACACCCTGCGCTCGCAGCAGCGCATGACGCTGAAGGAACGGATGCTGCACGAGGTGTCTCGCTCTATAGAGATAGCCTACCACCTTTGCCCGCTTTTTGATCAGTACAAAACGGAGCTGGAGGTCCATGCGGATATCAATACCAATCCGCGCTTTGGCTCCAATACTGCCCTGAGTGAGGCCATGGGCTATATCCTGTCTATGGGCTTTACCTTCAAGGCTAAACCTGATGCCGTAGCCGCGAGCTGCTGCGCCAATAAGGTGGTATAAGCTCAGAACAATTATTGCATCACGGCGATGAGGACACCAAAGCGGGAGTCGTCTATCTGCACTACCCCGGCCCGTGGCAGGTAGGTGCGGGATACGTAGCCATCGAGGTATAGCGCATTGCGGCAACCCTGGTCGGCAAAGTATGTAGCAAACTGATAGAACGTGACTTCCCCTTTAGACATGGCAAAGAGTACCCTGCCATCCGGCAAAATACCCACGCCATTTCTGATATTCAGATTGTGCGAGGCGGAATCAAACGCTGCATTGATCTTGCCATCTTTGATCAGCATCGGTCCGGACTGCGTAGCATACTTTGCGTCTTTCACCTTTCCGAAATCCCGGGTGCTACAGACTCCGGCGTGCCTGTCGGAGCGGATATAGAATACACCATTAGGCTGTATGTAAAAGTTACCTTTGCCTGACCCGGTATTGAGCGGATGCACTGTTTTCTTATTCTCTATATACAAACCTACCGGCGTCCGGTCCTCCATATACATGCCGCCATTCATGGCAAAGATGAGCTGCCGGTTTTGCTGATCAGCTATTTCCTTTAGTGCGGCGAAGTGGCCGATCAGCTTTCCGCTACTATCGCGCCAATACATTCGCAGGTCATCCTTTCCCGGATCTGCTATATAGCTCACAGCCGCGATCTGTGCAGAGGCCATCAGTGATACCAGGGAAAAAAACAGGACTATAAGCGTTTTCATGATGGATGATTACAGGCTGGCATTCAGCTCACCATGATTAGGCCTTTGGGGCTCAAAGGGCCTGGCACGCTCATAGGCTGCGCGCTCCTTCCACTCATGCCATCGTTTTGGCGAGAGGATATTAAATCCTTTGTCTACCAGAAAGTGCGAGGCGATATTAAATGCTCCGCGGCCCCTGGTGGCCCAGCTGCTCTGAGAGCGGAGGGCCAGCCCAAAGCTGAAATCAAGGTAGTGCATGTAGTGCCAGTAGCGCGTAGGCATGAAGATCATCTCACCGTGAGATAGGATAGTCTCGTAACCCTGCACATTCTGCAGGGCGGGAAATTTCTCATAATCCGGCCTCTCGGGCGCTATCAGGCTCTTGACGGTGAAAGGATGGTGGTAGATCTTGGCTGACTCTTCCGGTGGGAAAAGTATCACCCGCTTGTGACCTACAAACTGGGTGAGGAAGACATTAGCACAGTCTATATCATAGTGCATGGTCACCTCTGAGCCCTCACCACCAAAGAACATAAAAGGGAAGCGCTTCAAAAAGCCACGCATCACAGTGGGAAACTGAAAATCGCCCCGCAGCTCAGGGGCAGATTTAAAAATATCAAACAGGAAGAGACGCAGGTCTGTGTGGCCCTTTTCGGTCTCCGCCAGAAAGTCGCGAAACTTCATCTCCCGGTCCGAAGACATATAGCCCGGACCTGGCTTGGAATAGTTACTACTGAAAACGGGGACAGTCAGGTCTCCATACTGGCTTTTAAAAAAGTC
>JAFDYP010000580.1 GCA_018267355.1 Bacteroidota bacterium | reverse complement strand
AAACTCCTTTACTTGTTGAAAAGCGGTGGATATTTCACATCTGTGCACAAGGTATCCACACGGTCGTTTATCCTCCCCCATATTTCCTAAATTCGCCATCCCTTTAAAAGTTTGGAGGAAACTGCCTGCATCATTTTGTCCGTCAGGACAAAGCATCAGGGCTGTTGCATCTTCAAATTTTCAAATTGCCAAATTTTCAAATTAGCAAGCGTATGCAGCTGACCACTCTCGAGATCAAAGGATTCAAGAGCTTCGCCGAGAAGACCACGATCCATTTTAATAATAACATCACCGGCATAGTCGGGCCAAACGGCTGCGGCAAGTCTAACGTAGTGGACTCCATCCGCTGGGTACTGGGCGAGCAGAAGACCTCCATGCTCCGTCTGGAGAAAATGGAGAACCTGATCTTCAACGGTACTCGCAACCGCAAACCCTCCGCCCTCGCCGAGGTGTCGCTGACCTTTGAGAATACCAAGAACCTCGTCTCCTCAGACTACAAGACGATCACGATCACACGCCGCCTCTTCCGCGATGGCGAGAGCGAGTACCGCCTGAATGATGTGGCCTGCCGCCTCAAAGACATCACCACGCTCTTTATGGATACAGGTGTCAGCCCTGACAGCTACGCCATCATCGAGCTGGGCATGGTAGACGAGATCCTGAATGACCGCGACCAGAGCCGCCGCAAGCTATTTGAGCAGGCCGCCGGCGTGTCCAAATACAAGAAGCGCAAGAAAGAGACCGTAGACAAGCTCAAAGCGACCGATGCCGATCTCGAGCGTGTCAAGGATCTCCTCTTTGAAATAGAAGGCCAGCTCAAAACGCTGGAGAAGCAAGCCGCTAAGACCAAGAAATTTTACGAACTCAAAGACGAATACAAGAACCTCTCCCTGATCCTGGCCAAGTTCTCCCTGCAGGAGTACAAGCAGTCCTTCAAAGACCTCGAGGCGCGCCGCCAGACTGAGGATGACCGCAAGCTCGAACTCGAGACCGCCATCAAGACTGCCGAAGCTGCGCTGGAAAAAGAAAAGCTCGACAACGTAGACAAAGAGCAAGGCCTCATGGAGGTGCAGAAGAAGCTCAACGCCCTCGTGAGCGGCGTGAGCGAGCGTGAGAACGAGCGCAACCTGCTCAACTCTCAGTTGAAATTTGCGCATGATAAACTCGATACCGCGCAGAAGCAGATCATAGATGCCAATGACCACGTAGAGAAGCTCAAGATCTCTATCGAGAAACTGGATGCAGACAATGCCACCGAGGGCGCGATCCTCGAGAGCCGCAAGGCTGAGCTGACCGTGCTGGAAGATGCGCTGAACGAGATACGCGACCATCACAATAAGATCAAGGAAAGCCTCAGCTCTGAGCAGAAGCTCTACGCCGAGCAGGAGCGCCAGATATTTGAGCTGGAGAAAAGGCTCGCTGTGAATCGCAGCAGCACCGAGGCCTTCACCCGCGAGTTGGGCCAGAGCGAGCAGGACACGGTCAATAAACGCAACGAACTCCGCGACCTGCAGCAGCAGCTGTCCGACTACCGCGCCGAGCAGGAGCGCAATGACGTACGCCTCCGCACCCTCATCGAGGAGGAGGAAGCCCGCAAAGAGCAGATAGCAGAGCTGGAGCAGTCTATAGAGAAGACCCGCGCAGAGCTCACACAGGAGACGCGCACCCTCGATGCCAAGCGCAATGAATACGAACTGACCAAGAGCCTCGTGGAGAACCTCGAGGGCTTCCCTGAGTCTATCAAGTTCCTGAAGAAGAATGCCAAGTGGAGCCAGGAGGCGCCGCTCCTATCCGATATCCTCTACACCTCTGAGGAGTATCGCGTAGCCATAGAGAACTACCTCGAGCCATACCTCAACTACTACGTAGTAAAGAACATAGAGGAAGCCATTATGGCTGTCAATCTCCTCTCCGAGTCTGCCATGGGCCGCGCCAACTTCTTTATCATGGATGATATACAGAAGTACGAGCCTAAGCAAACCGCAGCCATAGATGGCGCTATCCCGGCCACGCAGATCGTAGAGTTTGACGCGGCATATGCCAAACTCAGCTCTTTCCTGCTGGATGGTGTCTATATGATAGATGACTCA
Source organism: Bacteroidota bacterium (assembly GCA_018267355.1). GTDB lineage: Bacteria > Bacteroidota > Bacteroidia > Chitinophagales > LD1 > UBA1941. The sequence continues at coordinate 1,714 of JAFDYP010000580.1, read as the reverse complement.
GCTGGCTTCAACCCTGAGCAGCTCAATACAAACGGCCAGAAGGTCGTGCTGCTGACCAAGACCGGCAAATACATCCGCCGCGACTTCTCTCTCAGCGGTGGTGCAGTAGGTTTGTTTGAAGGCAAGAAGATAGGCCGTGCCAAAAACCTCGAGAAGCTGAAAGAAGAGATCGAGAAGCTGGAGCGCACTACCTATACACTTCACACTAAAGTCTCCGATGCCCTCATCAAAGTGAACGGCCTCAAAGCCGCCACACAGGCCAAAGAAATAGAGCTGCAAAGGTCTGTGCTCAATCAGGTCAATAACCGCCAGTCTGCCACCGAGGCCAGCATCCAGAGCCTGGAGAAATTCCTCGAATCATCTGACAGCAAGAGCAAGAACATCGCAGACCGCCTGCAGGCACTCACAGACGAGGTAGACCTGATCAATGATCAGCTCGCCACCCTCCGCGATGCACAGGCAGATGCCAAGGCCGCCCTCGACCAGACAGACAAGGAGTTCGTAGACTTTACCAATCGCCTCAGCGAGGCCTCGTCTAAGTTCAATGCCAAGAACATCGAGTTTCACCAGCAGCAGAACCGTGTCAATACGATCGTGCAGGAGCTCAACTTCAAGAACTCTCAGGTCGAATCCTTCACCACGCAGCTCACGCGCAATAACGACATCATCATCGAGTCTCAGATGGTGATAGAAGAGAGCCAGGCCAAGCTCAAAGAGATAGAGAGCCACCTCCTCGAGGGCTATACCAATAAGGAAGCCATAGAGAAGGAAGTAGCCGAGACCGAAAAGAACTACTACGCCTCCCGTGGCGCTATTAATGAGATAGACGCCAATATCCGCGAGCTGGCCCGTGGCCGCGACAGCATCAATGTGCTGATAGCCGATATCAACGAGAAGCGCCAGGAGCTCAAGCTCAACCTCGCGGGTCTGCGTGAGCGCCTGAATGTAGAGTTTAACGTAGATGTCAATGACATCATCAATGAAGAGCTGGACCCTAAGTGGAATAAAGACGAGATAGACCAGGACCACCAGAAGATCAAGAAGCGCATCGAAGGTTTTGGCGAGATCAACCCGATGGCCGTCGAGGCTTATAATGAGATGAAGGAGCGCTTTGACTTCATCGTAGCTCAAAAGAAAGACCTCGAGGATGCCAAGACCTCCCTCATGGACACCATCAAGGAGATAGACGACTCGGCCAAGACGCAGTTCCTCGAGGCCTTCTACAAGGTGCGCGAGAGCTTCATCCGCGTCTTCCGCACCCTCTTCAGTGAGGAGGACCAGTGCGACCTCTTCCTCACCACACCCGACGATCCGCTCGAGTCCCGCATAGAGATCATAGCCAAGCCTAAGGGCAAGCGCCCGACGGTCATAGACCAGCTCTCCGGCGGCGAGAAGACCCTCACAGCCACCGCACTGCTCTTCTCACTATACCTGCTCAAGCCGGCACCGTTCTGTATCTTCGATGAGGTAGACGCCCCGCTGGACGACACCAACATCGCCAAGTTCAACAAGATCATTCAGGAGTTCTCCAAAGACTCCCAGTTCATCATCGTGACCCACAATAAGCAAACCATGAGCTCCGTAGAAGCCATCTACGGCGTGACGATGGTAGAGCAGGGTGTATCACGCGTGGTGCCGGTGAATTTTAGTAGTTTGAATTAAGCCTTATAAAAGAAATATCATTTCAAAGCCAGTCTCATCAGACTGGCTTTTT
>JAFDYP010000057.1 GCA_018267355.1 Bacteroidota bacterium | reverse complement strand
GGCTATGACCAGAAAGGAGGTGATCCATAGAGAGGATATTAATGCTAGCCCAAAGTCCAGCCTGCGCAAAGCCACTAGTACAATCGTGGAAAGGAGACCAGTAGTGCATTTGCAATAATCAGCGGTGACTACTTAAACTCTTAAAGTACGCATGCTGCTCCAGGTATTTTTGCACCTCTTTGGCAAATGTTTCGGTCATGACATCTCCGGGATGACCATTTACGGCATTGGCTTGCATCTGCATAGGAGTGTATTTGTCTAGCAGGTGTGCGGATGGACCATATAGATCCAGGCATTCAAAGCCGGCATTGAGCAGGAGTGGCTTCGCGACATCAAAGTTGTGTCTGGCCCGGGCGTCCAGAGCAGTGCCAGGAGTCATGACCAACAGTGCGGGTATATGCCTGTCCCACAGGTATTGATGCATAGAGTCCAGTACGAGTTGGTATGCCTGCAGATTCTCCTTGCTGTAGATCTGGGCGAGCCAGACGTCGTACGGATGTCGGTTTTCATGATTCAGCATATTCTCCGCCAAGGCAGGGCTGATACGGTAGATCCACGGGTGCTCAGTCTCGGCGTCGCTTTTATATATCTGCTGGATGCGGCCCACGTCAGGATCATTGTCTACCCAGCCTATGATCAGGAGGTCTATAGCATAGTCGCAGCCATGGTTACGGAGAAAATTAAACTCATCTAATGTGCTCCATCCGCACTTGCCCCAGTTCATGACCTCCACAGAGTCATACTTTTCTGCTAGATTGCTTCTGAGTTTATGTCCCCATGCCTTCTCATGAGGCAGCCCATCCCCCCAGATAAAGGAGTCACCCGTTACGGCAATCCGGTATACTCCTTTTGACTTTTTGACCGGCCATATCCGGTCTGTAAATCCATAAGGGTTTCTCGAAGCAATGGAATCATTTACTCTATTGACCTGGTTGTTTAGTTCTATATCCTTGTTATCTGAGGCTAGCTTTGAGTTTTGGCAAAACAGGATCAGGATGCTAACCAACGCAAGTAGGAAAAAGCCATATAGTAGACCTATCAGGAGTGACCGTGATGATAACTTTGACATGGGCATCGGAGATGACAGTTTTGACTAAAGATAATACAAAAACAGCCGGTAGATCGTACCGGCTGTTCGTTAAGTTTATGCTGTTTTAATTAGAAGTGCTTGATGATCTCATCTCCAAACTCGGAGCACTTGATCTCTGTAGCGCCATCCATGAGGCGTGCAAAGTCATATGTCACTCTCTTGCCAGCGATCGCTGCACCGAGACCCTTGTGGATCATCTGTGCTGCCTCATCCCAGCCAAAGTACTCGAGCATCATAGCGCCTGAGAGGATCACTGATCCCGGGTTTACCTTGTCGAGGTTAGCATACTTAGGAGCTGTACCATGCGTAGCCTCAAATATCGCATGACCGGTCACATAGTTGATATTGGCACCCGGTGCGATACCTATACCACCGATCTGTGCAGCGAGGGCGTCAGAGAGGTAGTCACCATTCAGGTTCAGCGTAGCGATCACATCAAAATCCTCCGGACGGGTCAGTACCTGCTGAAGGGCTATGTCTGCGATAGCATCCTTGATAAGGATCTTGCCCGCTGCCAGGGCTGCTTTCTGCTCGTCATTAGCTGCTGCTTCGCCTTTTTCTTTCTTGGTCTTCTCCCAGGTAGCCCAGGTGTATACCTTGTCACCAAAGTACTTGTCTGCAAAGGCATAAGCCCAATCACGGAAGCCACCTTCGGTGAATTTCATGATGTTACCTTTATGTACGATCGTTACGCTCTTGCGCTTATGCTTTACAGCATAGCTGATAGCCGCGTCCATGAGGCGGTATGTACCTGTCTTGCTCACCGGCTTGATGCCGAGGCCTACGCATACATCTGTTTCTTCTTCTATGCCTACTTTCTTCCAGAATTCTTCTGCTTTCTCCTTGGTGCCGAAGCGGATCTTACCAAAGTCTTTAGGGAAGTTCTCATTGATGAAATCGAGAACCTTCTTTGCCTCGATAGTACCACCAGCGTACTCGATGCCTGCGTAGATATCTTCTGTATTTTCACGGAAGATGGTCATGTCTACAGCCTCAGGTCTTTTGACCGGAGAGGGAGTGCCGGAGTAGTACTGCACAGGGCGCAGGCATACGTACAGATCGAGGATCTGACGGAGGGCCACATTCAGGGAGCGGATACCACCACCTACCGGTGTGGTCAGAGGGCCCTTGATACCTACCAGGTACTCGTCAAATTTCTGCAGCGTCTCATCCGGCAGCCAGCTGCCAGTCTGTTTAAAAGCCTTCTCGCCGGCCAGTACTTCGAGCCACTCTATTTTGCGCTCGCCATTGTATGCTTTCTGCACTGCAGCATCCAGTACGCGTACCGATGCCCTCCATATATCTGGTCCTGTGCCATCACCTTCTATAAAAGGAACTACAGGGTTATTTGGCACATTGAGTTTGCCATTGTTGATCGTGATTTTCTGTCCCATTTCTGTTATTCGTTTTTTGAGTGGTGGCAAACCTAAAGTTTATTGACTGGATTAGCAAAAGATTGTTCACAGCCTCTGGGTATACTGTCTATGCCCGTGATAGCCACCTGATAGGGTATGATCTATATTATGCGCTAAAAGAAACAAGCACCTGAGTTGGTGCTTGATTACTTCATAAATATGGTCTGGCCTGAGGCCTCGTGGTACTATCAAAACCTGACCGGCAGCTGATAGCGGATATCAGGCTGACTGTCAAACTTCTTATTGAGGATGATCACGCGGGTAGCCTCTTCCTCTTCGCCGTGCTTGTGATGTTTCTTTTTGGATGGAGCAGACTTGATAATCGTGATCTCATCATTCAGAGACTCTGGTGCGGACAGCCTCTTGAGAGAGAAGGCTGGTATACTGCCCAGGTCCATAGTGGCAGCAGGTGTCACCGCAGGAGCGGAGGCCAGCGCTGCATCCTGGTCTTGCGTAGCCGGTGCTACTACATCTTTTACGCTGTTATCAGCCTTGTCTGCTACTACTGTATTCACAGCAGGGCTGGTTTCCTCCACTACAGTTGGTGTAGTAGCTTTCTTTGCTACTGCCGGTGTAGCAGCTATGGCTACTTGTGATGCTTCTTTTATCTCTATGGCAGGTGCCGACTGAGTATGCACTACTGTAGCAGGAGCAGCAGCTACAGTGTTTTCTGTCTTTGGCTGTAGTGTGTACAATAAAGAAGAAGCACCTATCGTTATAACTACGGCAGCAGCGGCAGCTACTCTCCACCATGGGATAGTGGCTACCGGAGCCTGTATGTCAGTCACAGCCGGTGCGGCTACTCCTTCTGATTCGTTGAGCTCGGCAGATATACGGGTCCAGAGTGCATGAGGCACTGCTGGCTCGTGGCCGGATAGTCTCTCTCTGATTGCGCTGTCAAAGGCATCGTTCCTTTCTTCCATATTTTTGTCACTTGTCATCTCTTAGTACTTTACGGTGTGGGGTCTTTTATATGGTCGCTTCCTGGTCCGGTAGTTGGTATTTCATATGCGGCATGAGATCTACTATTTTCTTTTGGAGCAAGTAGCGTGCCCGTGCCAGTTGTGATTTGGAGGTGCCCTCTGTCACGCCGAGCATTTCTGCTATCTCCTTGTGCGAATAGCCCTCTATCACATAGAGGTTAAATATGGTCCTGTATCCTGATGACAGAGACTGGATGAGCTTCATCAGATCTTCTTTCATCAGTTTGCTCAGGGCATTATCATCATAATATTCATAGGTCAGGGCCTCGGTCTCCTGTACTACGTACATATTGGCCTTCTTGCGAAAGTGCTCTATGGAGTTATTGACAAAGATCCTGCGGATCCAGCCCTCAAAGGAGCCCTCGCCGCGAAACTTCTCCATATTCTTAAAAACCTTTACGAATCCCTCCTGCAGCAGGTCCTCTGCCGTGGAGTATTCATTGGCATACCGGAGGCATACCGAAAACATCTTGGAGCAATAGGTATGGTACAGCAGTTCCTGAAACTTTCTGTCTCCCTTGACACATCCCTCTATGATGTCCTGCTCACTATATGTAGGTTTGATAGCCACCGCCATGTCTTTTCAGTGTTTTACGCAGTTAAACGAATATAATGTTTTTCGTGGACAAAAGCGAAACTATCCCGACCTTCTCAGATACTCCAGAAACTGGTCTACAGCTTTCCGGCGGTGGCTGATCTGGTTCTTTTCTGATAGACGCATCTCGGCAAAGGAAAGGTTGCATCCCTCCGGCATGAAAATCGGGTCATAACCAAAGCCTTCGGTGCCGCGCGGCGCTGTCAGGATAGTACCCTCGCACAGTCCTGTAAACTGAACGGCCTCTCCGCAGCTATAGTATGTGATCACCGTCTTGAATCTGGCGCGGCGGTCAGTCTCGCCCTCCATGTCGGCCAGCACCTTGGCCACATTGTCTGCAAAAGTGGCCGATGGGCCGGCGTATCGGGCGGAGTAGACCCCGGGCCGGCCGTCCAGTGCATCTATCTCCAGGCCGGTGTCCTCAGAAAAGCAAGTGATGCTGTTGAGTTTTTCAGACAGGGTCTGAGCCTTCTGGAGGGAGTTGCCCTCTATGGTCTCCTGCGTCTCGGGTAGTTCTTCTGTAAAGCCGATGTCTTTGAGGCTTTGGACGGTAAAGCCTGGCGGGAGTACAGCCCTGATTTCTTCCACTTTGTGGGCGTTTGAGGTAGCAAATATCATATTCATGGGGTTGAAGGTAGGAGTTTCGGAGTTGTTTTTCGACTGAGCGGCATTTGGCTCAGGTCAGCTACCGGCAAGTTTTCCGACTATAGGAGGGTTTGCGCGGGAATTGATTTTGAACCGGTTAGGTTAAGTTATTAAATTGATTATCAATAGATTGCGATTATGGCAATAAATTTAATTTTTGGCGTTATATGTCAAATCCAAACCGTGAAGAAATTCGCTTC
>JAFDYP010000579.1 GCA_018267355.1 Bacteroidota bacterium | reverse complement strand
GCATATAGGCAGTATTTTCTGAGAGTAGCATATGCCGCTGCTCTACCCTCTGAGGCCGCGTGCCTACTATTCATTTTTTCATTCTTTAAAAACACAAACAACTATGGCAGGTTACTATCCTAGTGGCTGTGACGAACCGTTTTCACACAGTTGCGACCCCTGTGAACCCAGGGAGTATGGCCGCGTACGCAGCGCAGGCTTCATTCACAAAGACTTTACCTTTACCGATCCGACCAGCACTACAGAGTGGCAGGCGGGCATCCAGAGCGGTGCTATCATCGTGATACCGGAGACCAATGGCGATATAGCCAAAGGCGCGGCCAAGATGGGTGCGGGCTACGGCGAGACCACGCAGACCCTGCTGGGCTATGACTTCTCGGCCAAGGTGAACGATCCAAACTTTGCGTCAAATTTCCACTTCTACAACTCGATGATAGGCAAGAGAGATTACCTCTTTTTCTACCGCACATCATCTAAGGTCTTCATCACTGATGTACCCGTGACCATCATACCAAACACGGAGGTAAAGAACGACCTCAATGCAGAGCTGGTATGGGAGCTGGATATCAAATGGATACACAGTTCTTTCCCTACGCCGCATGAGATGCCGATGCAGATCTTCGACACTTGTTTTACGGCGGCGTGAGTACTGGTGGAACCCTCGCGCTAGACGACTTCTTCATTCACTGATCACACTACTCCGCATAAGTGTGCGGGCGGCGGGCCACGGCCTGCTGCCTGCACCTTATCTCACCCTATAGCCCATCTACTATGTCAGAACATCTCAAAGGCGTGATCATCGCCATCATCTGCGGCGCCATAGGCTACCTCTGGAAAGAGCTGCAGCACCTGATCAAAAACAGTGAGGTGCACAGTGTGCGTATACAGCACCTGGAGCAGGACAATATGACGCACAAACAAAACTACAAAGACCTCTATGAGTCGCTCTTCAAAATGGTGAGCGAGCTGAAAGAGGACATCTCCGAACTAAAAGAAAAGATCCTGAAAACAAAACATGACTAAACTATCCAGCCTACTCCGGCTGTGGGACGGCCTATGGTCCGTGCCTGCCGCATTCATCGCTTTCATCACCTTTGAGGACCTGGGTCGCATCCTTTTTGGTGCGGGCTTCGGCTCTTATGACCCTGCGGTATTTCAAGCGGCGCTCATAGCTGCCGTGGTGATGATCTTTACGAATACTGCCGTACAGCTCGCACTGAAATTCAACTTTCCTGCCCTATGGGAGAGCTATCACACGTCTTTTGCGGAGACCTTTCACGAGCTATCCGCTACGCGCAAAGTACTGCTCACCGTCTTTATGTACTGCTTCTTCTTTTCACTCTTTGTGCTGCTCTTTATCAAGGTAGCCTGACCACTTCTGAACCTAACACCATGCTCACCCTCCGCACCAATCTCGAAGCCGTGCTCTCGAAGCACCTCGACAAACTCAATGACTTTAGGCCCAGCGGCAAAAAACTGAACGGTGCCCTACAGACCGGTGCGGCCCATGTGCTGTCGCTGAACCTTGAGCGCATACATACACGCGGCCAGGATAGCGATGCAGGTGCTATCGGCGCCTATGATCAGCGACCGATGTATGTCTCCCTCAGCGCCTATCCCCCACCCGGCGAGGCAGTAGGTAAAAGCGGCGCAAAGACCTTTGCCAATGGCAAGGAGAGGCGATCGAGGTACCTGCCCGGTGGGTACAATGAATATAAGACCCTGACAGGGCAGAACACCGGCAGCGTGAACCTGGTACTGACCGGCGAGCTGCGCGATAGCTATCAGGTGATACAAACGGCGGAGGGCTACGGCCTCGGCTGGACCGACGAGGAGCTGCGCACGCGCGCTGATGCGCTGGAGGCCAAATACGCCAAGAAGATCTGGCATCCTACCGAAGAAGAACGCGCGGCGCTGAGAGCGCAGATAGCACAATACGTGAGGCAAGCGATTGCCTGATTTACCAATTTACTTAATTACGGATTTACAGATTTGCTACAAGGCAAATTCCCTATTCCCTATTCCCTATTCCCTATTCTCTATTCCCTATTCTCTATTCCCTAAAAAACATCCCGATGCTCAAAGCAAACTTTAAGATCACAGAAACGGGCGGCAGCGGCGTAGTGCAACTGCAGTCCTCAGCCGATGGTAGTACCTGGCTGGATGTAGGCACGCCTATCACATTGACCAATGGTCAGAAGACCATAGATGATACAGCCAACATCACCATAGACACTACCCTCTATACACCCGGGCAGGACTACAGGTTTCGCCTCGCAGATATGGCAGGCGCACCGGTGAGCAATGTGGTGACCTGCACGATCCACGCCATCACCAGTGTGACTGCGGGGCAGAGCATCATAGACATGACAGACCACGGCGGCGGTAGCTTTACCTTTGACCTGCATGCCACGCCATCACCGGTGCAGGTACCTGCCGGCGCCACGCTGACAGGCTATGACTATGAGGTCAACTTCTGGCATCTGCTCACTGCTACGCCCATAGACTCCGCCACAGACATGATCGCAGATCAATCTCTCTCTGCCAGTGGCAATACGGATGGCATCTACGTGGCCCAGGTGAAATATAAATACTCCGATGGCACGGCCTTCACCGTATCGCGCCTGACCAAAGTAGATACGCTCGGCGCGGTGGTGCTGGACATACAGATCAATGGCTGCACGATCAGCAATGTGGAAGGCCTGCAGATGACCGACCAGGCACATATCATACAGACGGGCTGTAGCTATGAGCTGATATACGCGGCACTGCAGCCTGCCGACACTGTGAGCTTTCTGGCCGGTCCTGCACCGGCTGGTGATCCGCAGACCTTTAGCATACCTCCTGATGCACGGCTGATCCTCTATGTGGTGACCTGGGACCAGACCATCTCAGATCACTTTGACCATGACTTTTTTCCTTTTCATGCCGTGACCATAGCCTGATGCCATGATGAGAAAACACTGTATCCTGCTACTGGCACTGCTGCAGCTCAGCAGCCACTCTCCAGCGCAGGGCTGCATAGCGCAGACCTATGCCTCTCAGGTAGGCGTGCGCGAACGCACCGGCCACAATGATGGCCGCGAGGTGGAGATGTACCTGCGCACCTGTGGCCTGGGGCCGGGCTATGCCTGGTGTGCGGCCTTTGTGAAGTGGTGCTATACGCAGTGCGGCATAGATACGCGCGGTATGACGGCGTGGGCAGCGAGCTGTATCTGCTGGCAGCATGTGATCATGCGCGGCGGCACGGGCTCAGAGCCGCAGGCGGGAGACAATATCACCTTCTGGGACTATGCGCACCAGCGCGTAGCACACACAGGCCTGTATGACCACCGCATCAATGACTCCTTCTACGAATCTGTAGAAGGCAACACCAATGAGGGCGGCAGTGCAGAGGGCGACGGTGTCTACCGCAAAAAACGCAGCTACCGGGCTACCTACATCATCTCACGCTGGACTAGCAATTGACAATTGACAACTGAAAAAATACACGAAACGTGGAAACGAATAAAATAACGATATGGTCTCTGGCAGGCAATGCGGTGCTCGTGCTGATGGTGTTGCTGCTCTTGCGCGGCCACGGCTGTATGCATACCGCTACCGATGTGGCAGTGAGCAAAACGAGCGATACGATCGTGCGCTATACGGATCGCACAGATACCATGTACCGCACCATCACCGCCTACATACCACATGTAGAGCGTGTGATAGTGACCCAAAGAGATACTCTCTTTTCGGTGAAAAGCGCCGCACCACTCTGCAGTGATACGGTGCTCTACGCAGATTCTATCTACAGGGCCAGAGAGTTTAAGGCCATCATCACAGATATTGTCACGGCAAACCGCATAGCCCGCCGCTCCATACAGTGGGCCGATCTCACACCGGTGACAGACCGTACAGTGACGAACAACACCACGCTGGAAAAGCAGCAGGCACTGTTGAAAGTTTACCTCGGCGCTGCAGCGGGCGTGCGCTATGCGGAGCCGCTCACCCGTGGTGGCCTGGATATAGCGCCTGCATTGTCAGTGGTCGTAGCAGACCGCTACATGCTGGATGCAGGCTACTACATACTCGGTGGTGAGATCAGTGCAGGCCTCAAAGTGAAGCTTAGTTTCCACAAATAGTTTTCGTTTTGTTTCCATAGGTGTCGGCTGCATTCATACGTGAGTGCAGCCTTTTCCTTTAATATGGGCAATAGATTGCACGATAGCGTTGTCTTATTCAATATCAATCCGTTGCCTTAACAATTTCCTCCCCGCTGGCATGGTAGTTGAAAAGGTGAGGATGTAATCATTCTTCATTAATCACTAAATGCAATCATCATGAAAGGAATCAAAAGAGCAGCAGGCGCATTGTTATTTGCAGGTATCGCTCTCCTGTCTTCTTGCGACAAGAATAACACCGCCTCTCAGGGCAGTATGTACAAAGTGCGGATGACAGACGCACCCGCAGCCTACGCTGCAGTGAATGTAGAGATCAAATCGGTACAGCTCATCGGCGCCAATGGCGAAACCGCTACGCTCAATACCAATACAGGTATATACAATGTACTCAACTTTAATAACGGCACCGATACCCTCATAGCCTCCGGCAATGTGAATATCAGCACCGTGAAGCAGGTGAAGCTCGTGCTCGGTACTAATAATAGCGTAGTATCCAGCGGCAGCACCTACAACCTGGCCTTCAGCTCCACTACTGACGCCACTGTGACACTGGATGTAAACCAGACAGTGACAGCCAACGGCACTACAGAGCTGATCGTAGACTTTGATGCCAATGCATCTGTGCAGGCCAGCGGCTCCGGCAGTTATACCTTCACACCTACCATCCGCCCTATCAATGTAGATGCCTCTGCGAGTGGTATCATCATGGGCCATGTATCTAATACAGGCATCGTAGCAGTGGTAAGCGTGACCGGTAACGGCCACACCTACTCTACCAGCCTGGCTGTAGACGGATATTTCCGCGTACGCGGCCTGGCCACCGGCAGCTATACTGTGACCGTGACCCCACTCCTGCCGCTGCAGGCGCAGACCAAGACCGGTATCAATGTGACCTCAGGCTCTACTACCGATATAGGCGTAGTGACCTTGTAAGAATCAACCGTATATAGAAAGCCGCATGGATCACTCCGTGTGGCTTTCATTCTGATCATCAAAATCCATAATCAAATGAAAAAGATAACCTCAAGGGCCATCGCTATCGTACTGATGGTAGCAGCCATAGCATTTACTTTCACTGCGTGCAAAAAGGATAACGCCTCCGGCGCCACCAATACCTACAAGATCCGCATGACGGACGCTCCCGGCCCATATACAGCTGTGAATATCGACATACAAAGCGTAGAGGTGATACGCACTGATGGCAGCACGGCCACCCTCGCTACGCACGCCGGTATATACAACCTGCTTGACTTCAATAATGGTATAGACACACTGATCGCCACGGGCCAGATATCAGGATCAGTAGAGCAGATCAGGTTTATACTCGGATCAAACAGCACACTGGTGGTCAATGGCACCACAGTGCCGCTCACGATACCATCCGGCGAGGAGAGCGGACTCAAGGTAAACGTGCAGAATGCTACAGCGGTGAATGGTGTAGTGGAGCTGCTCATAGACTTTGATGCCAATCAATCTATAGTATCGCTGGGCAATGGAGGCTATCACCTCAAGCCCGTGCTCCGTGCCATAGTGGTAAATGCCACTACTACGGGCAGCATCACGGGCCACGTATCTATACCCGGCACCCTGGCTGTAGTGACCGCGACCGGTGCTGCGGGCACATTCTCCACGGCCCTGGCAGTGAACGGCTACTTTGTGCTGATAGGCATACCTGCCGGCAGCTATACGCTGACCGTGACTCCGCTGGCTCCGCTGACCGAAGTGACTGTAAACAACGTAACGGTGAACGCCTCAGCCTCTACGGATGTAGGTTTGATCACCCTATAAATAAAGAACTGCTGTAGCTATACTACAGCGCGGACCGTGTGAGCGATCATGATTATCAAACACTCAAAAGAACAAACACATGAAAGGAATCAAAATACTGGCAGCGGCGGCGATCATAGGCGGCGCAATGCTGATCGGCTCATGCAAAAAGAATGACGCAACCGGTACCATGTACAAGGTGCGCATGACAGACGGGCCGGGCCCGTACTCACAGGTAAACGTAGACATACGCAGTGTACAGGTGGTGCGCACGGACGGCAGCATGGTCACGCTGAGTACCCATGCCGGCGTGTACAACCTGCTGCGCTACTCCAATGACATAGACACGCTCATCGCCTCCGGCAATGTGAGTGCAGGCACTGTGCAAAGCGTCAAACTGACACTGGGCAGCAATAACACTGTGGTGAAAGATGGTACCTCCTACCCTATGGCCATCAATAGCGGTGACGATGCCGGCCTGACCCTGGCCATCCATCAGAATGTAGTGGCCAATACGACCACGGAGCTGCTGGTAGATTTTGATGCTAACCAGTCTGTAGTGACAGATGACAACGGCGCTACCTACCACCTGCGCCCGGTGCTGCGCACTATAGGCCTGGATGTGAGCGCTACGGGTAGCATCATGGGGCACATCACACCTGCCAATACCAACGTAGTGATCACCGTGAGTGGCAATGGGGGCACCTTCTCTACCAGCGCTACGGATGACGGATACTTCCGCATACGGGGTCTGACGCAGGGCACCTATACCGTGACCATCACGCCGCCATCTCCGCTCACTGCCGTCACGGTGCCTAATATCGCAGTGACTGCCGGCGAGACAGCCGATATCGGTCTGGTAGCGTTCTAAGATATTTTCTTACCGGAAAAAAGAGAGGCCATGGCAGCTGCTGTGGCCTTTTCTTTTGTGTGCGACTTGCACGTTGCAGTCCTCTTCTTGTCTCAGGCTTCTTGCCTCTTGATTCTTGGTTCTTGTCTCTTGGCTTTTGATTCTTGTCTTATGCTTCTTGCCTATTGGTTCTTGTCTCTTGTCTCTTTGCTCTTGCCTCTTGTCTCTTTGCTCTTGCCTCTTGCTTCTTGCTTCTTGTCTCTTGCTTCTTGGTTCTTGTCTCTTGGTT